>JACMMM010000205.1 GCA_014379065.1 Saprospiraceae bacterium | reverse complement strand
TCCCCCGCGAATTTGTAAAGATGGGCAACCTCACTTATTTTACCGCAGACGATGGAATAGCAGGCCGCGAGCTTTGGAAAACGGATGGTACCGTGGCTGGAACGCAGCGGGTGGCCGACATTTTTGTAGGCGCAACGGGGTCAAACCCAAGCAATCTTATTGTGGTGACTGCTGAGCCTGGCGTGCACACACTTTTCTTCATAGCCCAGGAAGATAACCAAGGTCGCCAACTTTTCAAGTTGGAAAATACGGCCAATGCCATACCATGGAGGCTTACGTACATTTCTAATAGCCTAACTTATGGATCTGTCAGCAACCTTACCGATGTGAATGGCAGACTGCACTTCACGGCTCCTGGTACTGGCTTGCCTAACTTGCCCATGTGCATTTACAGAGTTAGCATTAGCCGATTGTCCGCGATACCCATTTCCGGGACAAACTTTGCAGGCAATCTTGTTGCCATGGGCAGCACACTTTTTTTCACCGTGGGTTTGGAGTCAGAACCTGGGGCCCCGGCGCTTTGCAAATTTGTGAACAATGCATTGTTTACCATCCGAATATTTCCCCTCATCCCAAATGGCGAGTATCCCATCCCTCAACAACTCACGGTGATCGGTACAAGGCTTTTCTTCACCGCTGCCGATGCAAGCAGGGGTCGTGAACTTTGGGTGACCAATGCTGCGGCAACCACTGCTTCGCGTATTTCGGACATCATCGCTGGCACGGGTAGCGCGGGCATCAAAAACATGGTCAACTTCAATGGGGTATTGCACTTCACCGCCGCGAGTGGCCTCAGCACTGGCGATCGTATTTTTAAGACCAATGCTGGGTTGACGGATGTAGTGACCACAGGCGGCAACATGCAGAATGCCAACAATTTGGCAGCAGCAGGTACACAGTTGTTTTTCACAATGTCGCCCCAAATCGGCGGCCCTCAACTTTGCAGGCTTTTGGGTGCGGGAACCGTCCTGCTCCAAACCTTCCCGCTCATACCTGGTGGCGAGTACCCGATCCCGCAAAAACTCACGCCCGTTGGCAATGGGATTTTCTTTACCGCAGCCAGTGCCAATGAAGGCCGCGAACTCTGGAAATCAAATGGTTCTACCACCCAACTTGTCAGTGATATCCGCGCAGGTTTGGGTAATGCAAACATCTTGGAAATTCGCCTGTCGGGGCAAGACCTGTTCCTTTCTGCCAACGACCTCACGGCAGGCCAAGAACCATGGAGACTTGCCAACGCAACAGCACTCCAAGGCGATGGCACAGACGAACGTACTGAAATTAGTGAAACAATCGTGACACCTGCATCTGTCGCGCTCGAAATCAAGGTCTACCCAAATCCTGCGGTCAATTTTGTGAACGTGGATCTGCCACAAAACGACCTGACGGGCACCTTGAGCATCCTTTCTGCTTCTGGTCAAACGGTTCGTTCCATGCAGTCTTCTGAAGGTCAAACGAGCATCCAGATGGATGTTCAGGATTTGCCAAAAGGAGTTTATCTGGTTCGCTGGGTACAGTCGGATGAGCAGGTGGTGCTGAAGAAACTCTTGGTACAGTAATTCGAAATTTAGGGCGATCCTTAAATCAAGATGAATCATCCCGAATTTTTGGAATAGGTGCGTAGCACCCAAAACGTCGGTAGAAAGATCGGTTTCAAGCATTTTGGAGGTGCGTAGCACCGGAACTTGTACTCGTTTAAGGCGTGCTTGTTCCGGTGCTACGCACCTTTTTTACGCACCTATTGACATTTCTACCGACGTTTTGGGTGCTACGCACCATTAAGACCCAAAAAAGATATGGGCCACCCCAAAAATTCGGGATGACTCATGTTATCGTAATGGCGTTTTTGAAAATATATTTACCCAAAATGTTCGCCCGAATTATAATTCCACTTAAAAAGTGAAATGAATTTATGGCGACATAAAACACTGAAAAACAACTACTTAATACTTGCAGTCAAACACTCTCCTTTTGTTTGGCCCTCACAATGCTATAAAAACGGCTTGTAAATGAAATAGCGGACGGGTGCTCGCATCCTGCACTTTTGACCTATCAACTGCGGCCACTGAAAACATCCATGTCGCAGCACTCAAATTTCACTCGCCCAAAACTTTTATCTCTTATGCAAATCATGCAAAAATCCTTCGCTTGCTATTTCATCATAGCCATTGCTGCCGTCCTGGCCCTTTCTTTTACTGCTTGTCAAAAGGAAAATCACGAAACTTCCGCTTATATGCTCTCTGTTGAGGAGATCTCGGAAATCAATGAAAATTTCTGTAGCACGATCATAGAGCACGATTACAACGACCACTCTAACGGTTCTGTTGATGACCGTGGATCGGGCTTGAAGGGCAAATTCTGGCCTGCAGGGCAAGTGCTTCGCGTCCGCTTTCAGAATGGCAGTACGGCACTGCAAAACAAGGTGTTCAACTATTTTGCCACTTGGGGAAACTCTGCTAATGTTACCATTCAAAAGGTTACTTCCGGCAACGCAGAAATTCGGGTCCGTTTTGGCACCATCGGGCACAATTCTTATGTCGGCACAGACAATCTGTCCATAGCCCAAAGTGTTCAAACCATGAACCTCCAATTGACGGATAACTCCAATGAAGAATCCATCCGCCGGGCAGCACTGCACGAGTTTGGGCACGCCTTGGGACTTAACCACGAACACCAAAACCCTTACGCTAGTATCCCATGGGACAAACCAAAGGTCTATGCGTACTACTCCTCTACGCAGGGCTGGTCGCAACAAATGGTAGATGCGCAAGTGATCAACAACCTTGGCTGGGGCCCTGCTCAGCATACCAGCTTGGATGTGCAATCCATCATGGCATATTCCATTCCTGCGTCCCTGACTACCAATGGATTTTCTATCCCCTGGAACACACAACTCTCGGATCTGGACAAAGAATTCATTGGTAAAATGTATTCAGGCACCCGCATAACGGTACGCCATGCGGCCAACATCAATGGCAACATCACCATTTACCTCAATGGTGTGACCACCACGCTGTATAAAAACGAAACGATCAAGGTGCCCGCCAAGACTTCGGGAAATACCCTTCAGATTTGGGAATGCCCAAGTGGCTGCGTGTGGTCTTCATTTTATCCCAGCTACGGGACAAAATACAAAATCGTGAGTGCCACAAATAACCCGAACGATTTGAAACTGGTGCAGGATTGATAGGGTTGAGTAGTAGCCAACAATAGCATAAAAGCAAAAGCCCAGATGGTTGATATTCAACCATCTGGGCTTTGTGTATTCAGTGTTTGGAATTTACGAATCAGATCACTGCAAATGGGTTAACCAAGCGTATTTCCGAGTTTTTTATTTGGTGAGGTGTTGTTCAAAAGCCTCCGCATTGAGGTTTGGCATTGAGCGTTTTAGGTTGCCCTATCTATCTTTCCACCACCACTTTCCGCATCGTCCGCTGCCCATCCTCCAAACTCAGCTGCACCAGCCACAAGCCCGCAGGAAGAGCGGACACGTCCAAAAAGACATGCTGAGCCGTCGCTTCAATTCGCTGGGTGCTTACCAGCTGCCCGTTTACATTGCAAAGTCGAAGTTCAGCAGCCTGGCCCAAGGGCGCAGCGAAATCGATCATTACAGATTCGGATGCCGGATTAGGAGATAGCGTGAGGGCTTGCGTCCATTCGGGCGTTTTTGTACCGACGGTATTGGATACCGTTATCATTCCACTACTGCTCGTACAGCCATTGGCGTCTGTGATAACCACTATATATTGCCCTTGGGAAATGTTGTTCAAATTCTTTGTGGTGGCATAAAACTGCCCGTTGCGCGTCCAATTGAAGGTATACGGAGCAATACCGCCGGATGGGCTAATCTGGATACTTCCAACGCCTGTATTGCCATGGTCGTTCAGGACTTGATCCACGGAAAGCATTAATTGCAGTGGTTGAGAAACCGATATGGAGCCACTTTGCATACATCCGGAAAAATCACTTACGGTATAGGTGTAATTACCGGCACATAAGTTTGTCGCCAGCGCACCATTTTGTCCATTGCTCCAATGAATATTAAAAGGGCCACTGCCGCCACTTACGGTAAGTTGAGCGCTTCCGTTGCACAAATTGGCGCAGGTAACAGATTGTATGACAGTATTTTGCGTAGAAGGGCCTGTAATGTTTACCGAAAAACTGCATTGCCCATTATTGCCTCCGCCATCGGTATAAGAGAAGGTTTGCTGTGTGTTTCCAATGGGGAACATGGAACCTGATGGTAAGCCAGCAATCAATTGAAGATTGGCTGGAATTACAGTGCAATTGTCAATTACAAAAGGCATGGTATAGGTGACCGGCCCGGAGCAATAACTACCGACCAGATTGCCAGGGCAAACCAGGGTGGGCATCTGTAGGTCAGACACTATAACTGAAGTCGTTTTGGTGTGCACACAGTTGTAGGTATCCGTAATGGTTGCTGTGAATATGCCCGGGCACAGGCCAGAAAGGTTAAGGCCCGTTTGGCCGTTGTTCCAGGCTATGCTGAAATTTCCTCCACTGAGCTGTGCCAAGGAAACAGCGCCATCGCAATTGCCGGAACAAGTTGCGGGTATACTGGTCGTAGCGAATGTAACCGCTTCCTCTACATAAACCTCAAAGCTGCATTGGCCAACATTACCCGCTTGATCCGTATATTGGAAAGTTTGAAGGGTGTTGCGCGGCGGGAAAGTGCTGCCCGAAGGCAAGCCGTTCAATTGAACCAATTGCGCCGGATTGAACTGGCAATTGTCTATGACCTGTGGCACGTTGAACTGGACGACCGGATTGCAGGAACCAGTGGTAATGTTGGCAGGGCAAACTACGGAAGGCACAATATCGTCTTCAACCGTTAAGATAGCTGTACCTGTACTTGTATGACCGCTTGGATCGGTGGCGGTAATCGTCACCATATTCGCGCCGATTTGGTTGCAGTTGAACGTGTTGGGCGTTACGGTCCAGCTCGCGATGCCACAATCGTCAAAACTGCCATTATCAAATAGGGTAGGGGAGAAGGTAACCGTGCCGTTGTTGTCCAAATCCAGTGTGGCATTTTTCAAAAACAGCACTGGAGCAGCTTGATCAAGCACCGAAATCTGTGCGCTGAGGCTCTTGGGGCAGTCGTTGGCATCCGTGATCGTCAGGGTATAATTGCCCGGCGTCAGTCCTGAAATCGCAGCGGTTGTACCGCCGTTCGACCAGAAATAATGGTAAGGCGGAAGCCCTCCAAGCACCGAAACCGACACCGCACCCGTATTTGCCCCAGGGCAATTGACGTCCGCTTTATTCAAAATGGAGATCGTAATAGGACTTGGGCCATTGATTTGAGCGCTTAAGGTACTGGTGCAGTTTTTCGCATCGGTTACCGTCAGCGTATAGTTGCCTTGCGCAAGATTGGAGATGGCCGAACTTGAAGCATTGTTCGACCAAAAGTAGGCGTAAGGCTGAACGCCACCAGTAACGCCCACCGAAAGCGAGCCATCTGCTGCACTTGGGCAACGCACATCGGTTTTGGAGGTCACAGAAGCCAGCAAGGGTTGCGGACTTGTGATCTGAACCGTTTGCACCACCTGGCAGCTGGACGCATCAGTTGCCGTGACGGAGTAAGTACCGGGTGCCAATCCGGTGATCGTTTTGGCAGTGCCTCCATTGGACCAACTATAGATAATGGGGTTTATGGCTGAGTTCAGGGTTACCGTAGCGGTACCGTTGTTTGCCCCGGAACAAGTCACGTTAACCCCCGAAATCGTACCTGTTATGATACAATTCGCAGGGTTTACATTGGTTGTTTTTACAATGGTACACCCATGCGCATCGGTCAATGTTACCGTGTAAGGCCCGGGCGCAAGATTGTTGATGGCAAATGTTGTAGCTCCGTTGCTCCACTTAAACGTATAAGGCGCAGTGCCGCCGCCGCCGATCACGGTAGCGCTGCCATTGTTCACAGCGGGAATCGATTGGTGAATTACGTTGACGAAAGCAGTCACAACTAGTTGATTGACAGTAGTCGAGGCGGTTGCCGAACAACTTTCAGAGTCGGTCACGGTTACCGTGTAAACACCTGCGCTTAACCCTGTAATGGTGGCAGTCTGCTGGCCATTAGACCAATTGTAGGAGTAGCTCTGGGAACCCCCACCCCCAGATACTGTAGCAGTCCCATTAGAACCTCCACTGCAATAAACAGGCGTGGTTTGAGAAATGACGGCCGTCACAGGTGTGGATTGCGTGACGACCATGCTGTCCAAATCTATGCATCCGTTTTGGGTGTTTGTTACCTTCAAGGTATAGTTGCCTTCCAGGTCTACCCGTGGATAAAGCGTATTTGCCCCCGAAACAATGTGACCGTCCCAAGTCGTCCAGAGATAGCTGAAATTGGCGCCGTTGGAAGAGAAGGAGGCATTGATCAGGATAGAGGTAAAATAACAGTTCAAGGATTTGTCTTCCCCTGTATAAGCGAAGGGCGGCGTGGTGTTTTCAGAAACATAAACAGAGGCTGAATTGGTGCATCCGTTGGCTGGATTGGTGGCAGTTACTGTGTAATAACCGGTAACGCCCACCAATGGATTTTTCTGACTGGAGCTAAAGTTGTTCGGTCCCGTCCAGGAAAAACTCAGCCCTTGCGGGGATGCCGTGGTGGTAATTTGGGCCTGTGGATTGTTACAAGTAATGATGCCGCTTGTAGCCGAGACACTCGGAGCTGCAATGTTTTGCGAAACAACGGCGACTACAGTGGCCGTGCAGCCGTTCTGGGAACTGGTGACTTTGAGCGTATAGTTGCCAACAAAACTTACACTGGGGTTTTGTAGCGTAGACATAAACCCGCCTGGGCCAGTCCAACTGTAGGTAACGCCTTGGGTGGAGGAATTGCCCGCCAAGCTTACCGTGGGGGAGGAGCAGGTTTTGACGCCCCCTGATGCCGAAGCGTTTGGTGTGGCGATGTTTTGCAACACTGTGACCGTCACAGTCCCCGTGCAACCGTTGACTGGGTTTTTAACCGTCAGCGTATAAGGGCCGGGCACACTAATATTTATACTTTGCAAACTGGACGTGAAATTGTTGGGGCCAGCCCAGTCAAAACTAACCCCTGGCGTATTGGAAGAGCCGGTCAATTGCACCATTTGGACAACACAAGTGAGGGTGCCACCCACAGAAGCAAAAGCGGTAGGTGCAGTCAAGTTGCTTGTAACAGTGACAGCATCGGTAGCTTTGCAACCGTTCACAGGGTTCTGTACGGTTAAGGTGTAGGTGCCAGCACTATTGACCAAGGGGTTTTGTAGGTCAGACGAATAACCGTTTGGCCCAGTCCAGTGGAAAGTAGCCCCAGGGGTCGTTGAAGCGCCCGTCAGTTGTACGGATGTTTGCGCACAGGTAATGATCCCGCCCCCCGATGCGTCCACATTGGGCGCCACGAAGTTCGAGTTCACTACCGCCGTGGATTTATTGATGCAGCCCGTCAAGGTATCGGTGACGGTGAACACATAATTGCCCACAACGCTTACGACCGGATTCAGCAACTGCGAGTTAAATCCCCCTGGTCCTTGCCAGCCAAAAGTGGTGTGAAGGGTTGTGTAAACAACCGAAAGGGTGACCGTATTAGACGCGCAATTTATTGCCCCTCCAGTAGCGGTGGCTGCGGGGGTGATATTTTGTGCAGTGACCGTGGTTATATCCGTAGCCGTGCAGCCGTTGGTCAGATCGCTCACCGTCAGTTGGAAGGTGCCAGCATGATCTATGACCGGTGTAAGTGTATTTCCGCCAGAAAGAACATGCCCTCCGTTGGATGCCGCCCACTGGTAGGAAAAATCAGGCCCAGTGGAACCACTCCCGTTCAGCGAAGTGATAGTGTTGGTACAGGGAACAACTGCTGGGGTACCGGCATTTGCCGCCGGTGCGGTAAAATCAGCCAGAACCGAAATGGTGAGATCAGCGGTGCTGCCATCGCCATCCGTTACTATAACGGTGTAATCTCCGGTCGAGATGCCTGTAAGTACCGGCCCGCTTGCGCCCGTGTTCCAATCATAGGTGTAACCAAGATTTCCACCCGTGGCAAGTACGGTGATAGAACCTTGTGGGTCAAAACAATTGGGGTTTTGCAGCGAGACGAGGGTGAGTAAAAGCGGATCTTGATTTGAAATTAAACTGGTTTTGGAAAAACAATTGGTAGAAAAGATGAGTGCGAATGTGATTAAAAAGCAGAATCGAGTCATGGGAAAATTTTGCAGATTAACAAAAAAATGAACTTGGATGCAAAGGCACACGCCCACCTTAAAACAACATTTAAATGGGTGTGTAAAGGATGTCGAGTATCCCCTTTGCAATAACCAGTCCAACTCTATGTCCGTTTTTGCCGTAAGTGCTTTTCCCCTGAAAAAAGTCGCAATGTGTCGCGGGCTTTCCAGATCTACCCAAGGCCATCTTTTCACCTTTGAAGGAATACACCACATTCCCAACCCGGCAAATCGATGTGAAGTGTTGTTATTGAGTTCTTTATAGAAAGTCATAATTTGCGCCTTCCAACCCCTTTGAAAAATCTATCTCACTGATGAAAGGAAAAAGATACCTCCTTATTGGCTTGATTTTCGGAATGGTGATCGGGTGGGCGTTGGGATTCCTTCGACTGCCGTACATAGATAAGAACTACTCGTTTCTGCTGGGTGTAATAGCAGCGCTGGCATCCATTTCGCTTGTGTTCATCCTCTTGACTGCCTGGAACAGGAATTTCCTGCTCGGGCTAATGGGCAAAAAAAAGGCAGCCGGAGGTTCCAAAAGCACCCGCACCCATACCTTCATTTGGACAATGCTGGTGGGTGTTCTTGTGCTGGGAGGCGTTATGGGTGGGCTAACCGTATACCGCCAGAGCGAGTCTTTCAAACTTCAAATTCAAACGCAGGATAAAAAGATACAGGAATTGGCGGCATTGGTAGAGTTTGTGAAGAAAAACGACCTAGAGCCCCTGGTGCGCAGCGTTTTGTATGATGTTGGGGAAGAATTGAAGCGCAATCCCGGCAGAACATTGCGCGATACTACCATCGCCAGAATAGCGGCCTTGAGTTTGTCTTGCATGCCTTACCAATACATCGAAGCTGATAGCCTGTCGGAGAAATCGTGCAGCCCAGGGCGAGGACAACTGTTGCAGGCATTGGTACTGATGAATATTGATACTGGTTCTTTCGCACGGATAAAACAGAACACGCTTTTTGCCGGGGCCGATTTGCGCGGGGCATATTTGAAAAAATCGGATCTAAGCGGCATAAACCTCGAAGGAGCAAATCTGAAAGAGGCTGACTTAAGCGGTGCAAACCTGAAAGGCGCTCATCTGGGTGGCGCTAATCTTTGGGGGGCTAATTTGGGGGCGGCAAACCTGAGCAATACGGATTTGAACGGTGCGGACCTGAGCTGGGCGCAACTGAATGAAGCGACCCTCCCCTTGGCAAACCTGAACGGAGCAAACCTCAGCAATGCGCAACTGATAAAGTCAGAGTTGATTGGCGCAACTTTTCGTTGGGCGCAAATGAGCGGTGCATTGTTAAACGAGGCAAACCTGACAGGCGTAAGTTTATTAGGCGCCAATCTCAGCAAAGTAAATTTTAGTCAGGCAAACCTTAGCGACACCGACCTGAGATTAATAGATTTGAGCGAAGCAGATATCTTTGGGGTGGTATTTGACAAAGCCTCGGTAGATGAAAAATGGCCGGAGAAATTAGAGCAATGGCGACCATCAGGAATGAAAGAACTTCGGGAAAATTATAGCGTTGTAAACGATAGTATTTCTACTGTAGATAAACGTAAGATATACCATTTGATAAAAAAGTGATTGATGTCATTCCCGCCTATCCAATTTCAAACGACCTTTCATTATTATGTCTATCTTTTTGGAAAATCTGAGCACTACATCGTCTTCGGGTTTATAGGGTATAAAACCAATTTGAAAAGCCCAGCTATAATAACGTTGTAAATCATTCAGATAATTCGCAAGCAATTCAGGGCTCCAATTCGTTTCGCGGTCAATACCATACTTCTCCTTGAGCTGTTTGCCAAGCTCCTGCCCCCATTCATTATTAATCAAATCTACATAATTATCCACCGGGCCCTCTTCCAGGTTTGTTATTTGCGCTGCTGTAAATAATCCGGTAATCAACTCCGGATGGCGATAACGTTCGTGAGAATCGGCAATAAAATCAGCCACGTCCTCCGAAAAACAAGAAGTAATGAAAGCCTGTGCAGTGAAATGGTTAAAGGAATTGAGATAGCCTTTTTCAGTGCTGTCTCTTGCATTTTTAAAAGCCAAATCAGGCGTATTGATTTTTGCAACCGATGATTCTGCAAGATCAAAAAAAGCCGGGTCGCCTTCTCCAAACCATTCCGGAATCCGTCTTGAAAGATTGAAAACTTTCTCCAGGTCTTTTCTATTGATCACTGCGTAAGGGCAACGGAAAAGCAAACTGAAGCGTTTCCAAATAGCCCCCTTGTACCTTGCATTCAATATATCGCCCTGGCTTGCGCCGGTCGCTAATACACTGGTCACTGCTCTACCCTTGCTACAGTGACGAACAAAGACAACATTGCTGTCATATTCAATCTGGATGACAGTTTTTAAATCTTCAAGCGACGTGAACCTTGTTCCGAGCAAAGCCCCTCTCCCTGTATTGTTCGTTGTTGCACTTGTGCTGTCATCGTTTGCCCATGAATCGCTAGCGCAATCACCGAAAGGGTGATTGCCTGACTGGTTACAGCCAATAAAAAGGAGAGAGAGCAGTGCGAGAAATTGGAGTGGATTCATAGCAGGAGCGAAGGCAAATGTATAAACTAGGCTGAAAATTATGGTAAAATAAAAAAGCCCCAGATGATTGAATATCAACCATCTGGGGCTTTTTTTATGAGGATATAGAACGCCTACACGTTGTCATACGCAAGAGAACTCGACAATCCGCGATAAGCCTCAATCTTCTGCTGAAGTTCAGCAACTACCATCTTCGCTGGTTTCAAATGCCCAATCTTTTGGAGAAAGCAAGGGCACTGGATTTGATCTCGTTGCTAGCGTCATTGGGTGCAGTTTTGGGCAATTATAGAAACACATTGGTACAATTATTCCCCACTCTGGTAACAACTCCATGCTAAGCATCTCGAAGTGTGCGGCATGCTTTTTTTGTAACATGATTAACATTCGCCTGATTACCGGCGAATGTTGCACCCGATTACCCGTTTAACCGCCATGAGAGTATTTTATCGTTAACCAATCAAATTTAATTTATGAAGATTCAAATTTTTCGCAACACGGGGCTTATTGCATTGGCCCTAACCGCATTATTCCTCATGTCTGCCAGCTCGAAAGGCTGTAAACCAACCCCCGGCTCCTGGGAAATAATCGGAAGCCGGAATGTGAATTATGAGCTCGACAAGGACGAGATCGTTGCTACCCGACTGGAAGGCATTTTCACAGCCATTCAGGTTAGAGTAAAAAAATCGCCAATCAACATGCACAAACTTGAACTCCAGTACGGCAATGGGGAAATTCAGGAAATCGATCTCAAGAATAATTTCGCCGCCAATAGCGAAAGCAAGGTTATTGACCTTCCAGGCAATAAACGCGTGATCCGGAGAGCGGTATTCTGGTATGATACGAAGAATATTTCCGAGCGCAAAGGCGAAGTTGAATT
>JACMMM010000204.1 GCA_014379065.1 Saprospiraceae bacterium | reverse complement strand
TCAAAGCCGTTGCCAAGGAAAATGGATATGCCATGGTTTTCGATACCAGCACCGGAGCGATGCTTTTCGCGAGCGATAGCGACGATCTGACGGAACTGGTGAAAAAGAAACTGGGGCTTTAATAGGCTGTTTTTGAAAATGCCTCTGTCTGAAAGTTGATGAGGGTTTATAGGGTTGATGAGGGTTTATATTTTGCACTCGAATAAATGGCAATCACAGCCATTCCGAGTGTAAAATATAAACCCTCATCAACCCTATAAACCCTCATCAACTTTCAGACCCTCTTTTTCCGGTGGATTACAATCTTTCTGGCTACTTTTGAGGTTCGCTTCCCTCAAAATGATACAAAAACTTTCGCTCAAAGATTTTGAACACAATATAAGCCCTGCCACTTGGTATGCTGCCGACGATTTGGTGCAGGCCGGGCGTGTGAAAAACCTCCGTGAAATAGAACGCCATTTCTGGGTAGCGCTGGTGGAGACCGACGAAGGCAATTATGAGTCGGAGGTGATGATCACACCCCACAAAATAAAAGCATACGCCTGCGAGTGCTTCACGGAAGGGCGCCGGCTGATGTGCCCGCATATTGCGGCCACTTTGATAAAGATTCGGCAATTCTACGAACAACGCGAAGAAACCCGCCGCGCCAAAGCCGAGCAAAAACCAGCCAACGAACTCACTCGATTTACGGTACAGACCGCCCTCGACAACGCCACACCTGAAGCACTCGCTGATTTTGTGCGCGACTTCGCCCGCCGTGACCGCGATTTTGCCCTGGCGCTTAAAACCCGTTTCGCAGCCCATGTGACTGAGGCCGAAAACCCATACGCCTTGGTGCTTGATTCGGTGCTGCCAAAGCTCAATGCCAAAGCTAAAATAAGCGAGCCTGATTTCCGCCGACTGCGCAAGGCTTTGGATGGGCTGGAAGAACAACTTGACTTATCGCAAGCTGCCCTTGATTATCGCGGCATGTTCCAAATAGCATCTGCTATTTTTTTGAAAATCAACCCTTTGCATTCTAAAGCAGAAGGGAATCGGCGGAGCGCGCTGCTGCATTTTTGCCAAAAATCATTTGAAGCGCTGGGCATCATATATACATCAGCGCCTTCGCCGGAACTCCGTGAATCGGTATGGGAAACCCTTTTCGTCTTCGGCACAAAGAGTGTGTTTCCGCCAGAGTTGGAGCGTGACGCGCTTCGTTTCTTGGGAGAATCGGCCAAGGATGAGGCTAAATTTGGCAGGTTGCGGGATATGTTTGACCATACTCCCTACCCTGCCCCGACTTTTATGCTACAGCTTTTCTTGTCAGCACTGGCAGTCCGCAATATGCCGCAAGCCGCCGTTCGGGTGCTCGAGGATTATTTGGAAAAACCGGACATGGTCAAGGCTGCCTTTCTGCAACTTTACTACCTCCGCCATTGGGAGGCCGCCACGTTGGTCGGTGAGTATTTTTTGAGCAAAAACATTTTCCCGGTTGGACAGAGTCGCGAGTTGGAAAACGTGCTGCTGTTTATCGCCGAACAAACGGACGACCGGGCGCGTCAAACCATTCTGCTCCGTCAAAGGTTTCTGCTTTCAGGAAATACTGATGTGTTTGAAAAACTCAAAATAGCAGCGGCGAAAAACTGGCCCAAGGAGCGGGATAAACTGCTGGCAGAACTACGCAGCAAAGGCGATTTGCCCAAAACGGCTGCCCTTTTAGCCTCGGAGGGCGATCTGGAAAACTTGGCTGAACTCATTGAAAGTCAAGGGGATTTGATCATGCTACAACGCTACGAATCAGCGTTTTTGCCAGAAAAAAAGGATTTTGTACAAGCGCGTTATGTTGCGTTTTTGGATCAATATTTAGCAGAACATTTTGGCGCACCCGCAGCGCAATACGTCCGGCTTCGGCTGTCAGAATTGCTGCAAAAAGGAGAAGAGGAGATGGTGATGCAGATTATCCGCGAACTCACCAAGCGTTTCCCGGAGCGCATCAGCCTACCGGGAGAACTGGTGGAATTATTCCCCAGATCGAAGCGGAAAATGATTTGAATTATTTTGCAAACGTAAGGATCCTATACCGGATCTGGTTGAGCATCAATTGTAGGTCCCGCGGGTCCTCAATTTTGGCGGATTGAGCTTGTTGCCAGCCGATATATTGACTTTTGAGCATGGTGGCTGCGGTTAGATCTTCAGGATTGGCGGCGTTTTTTTCCAACATTTCCAAAGCGGCAGAGAATTCGTTGCGCTCTACGAGCAGCCGAATTTGCGCAGCCGGGCCAGAAAGCGGATCGGGCAGTTTGCGCAACGCATCCGCCTCGCGGCAGGCCTCAAACAAAGCATCAAAATCCGCCCGGCTGGGGGCCATACACTTAATTTGGAACTGTTCGATGACAAACTCGCGGGCATCGTCGCTGACCTCGGCGAGCATGGCGAAATTGTGGTTGCTGTTGTCAAATTCACCTTCTATTTTATTGATATAGTGCAGCAACAGTTGCAAATACCATCGGTCAAGCCGGAAGCCGAGCAGCACGAAACGGTTGGCTTTTTTCAATTTACCCCGGAGGATGTCGGGCACATTGAGATCGCCCAGCAGTGATTTCAGCACCTCGAACAAATCGTGGTAGTCGAGTATGACCGAGTCGTAGTCGTCTTCAAGCGCATAACCACAAAGGTTATAAAGGATGGGGAAATCGGGTTTTGGAGTATCCAATTTGATATCGGCGGTCTTGTCCTTGGCCGTGAAGTAATCGAACTGGTACGGTACGCTGTACTGTGAAAAAGCCTCTCGCACATAAGCATCTGGCGAAAGCGAGAGCACCACTGGGAATTTGACGGCGGCAATTTGGCGCATCAATTCGGCATCGGGCAACCAGTTTTTGTCAGCAGCGCATCGTTTTACCACCTTCTGCGCCTGATGTTTCGAGTTTTTGTCCCGAAACATAAAAAGGTTATCCCGCTCATAATGATAGGCGATCTGGATGTCGGCAGATTGCTGAATGCGACGCTGGGCCATTTGGCCAAAGGTGGTCTCAGTGGGTTCACTGTCCGCATCCGACGTGCGATTCCGGTAAAGCGGGATGGCCTCCGGGCCGAGCACGAGGATGGCTTCACCATCGGCGATGCTTTGGGCAAGGGATTGCAGATCGAGGGAAGCGGGTGTGTCGGGCATAAAATAGGGTGGTGATCCAGCTAGAAAATGAAAAGCCCAAAGGTATTGCGCATTTTCGTTGGGATTCACCCCCGTTGCTTACTACTTTTGCGGCTTCAAATCGGCGCCTTTCAAACATTCGCTTTAAACCTCGTAGGTTTTAAAAACCTACGAGGTTTTCACGCCGGAGCCTAACGAAGGAAGAAAAACTGTTGTTATAAAATGGACGTCACCGTCGAAACCGCCAAAAGCCTCGGCCTTACTGCCGACGAATTTGAAAAGATCAAGCAACTTTTGGGCCGCGTGCCCAATTTCACCGAACTCAGCATCTTCTCGGTGATGTGGAGCGAGCACTGCTCGTACAAGAATTCCATCCTCCAACTCAAAACCCTGCCGCGCGACGGAAAACGGCTGCTCGTGGCGGCTGGAGAAGAAAATGCCGGGCTAGTGGATATCGGCGGCGGGCTCGGCTGCGTGTTCAAAATCGAAAGCCACAACCACCCTTCTGCCATCGAGCCGTACCAAGGCGCGGCCACGGGCGTGGGCGGCATCCACCGCGACATCTTCACGATGGGCGCAAGACCAATTGCCGCGCTCAATTCGCTCCGTTTTGGAACACCCGACACGCCGCGCATGAAAAACCTCATCCGGGGCGTGGTCAAGGGCATCGGCGACTACGGCAACTGTTTTGGCGTACCCACGGTCGGCGGCGAGGTGTATTTTATGCCTTGCTATAACCACGATATTTTGGTCAACGCCATGTCCGCAGGAATCGTCAAAGCAGGTGAAATCGTGAGCGCAACGGCGGGCGGGCCGGGTAATCCTGTATTCATCGTCGGTTCAGCAACCGGCAAAGACGGTATCCACGGTGCTACGTTTGCCTCCGCCGATTTGGGCGAGGACTCGCACGAAGATTTGCCTGCAGTACAAGTGGGTGACCCGTTTCAGGAGAAATTGTTGTTGGAAGCCACCCTCGAAGCCATTAAAACCGGGGCCATCGTTGGGATGCAAGACATGGGTGCTGCGGGCATCACCTGCTCTACTTCAGAAATGAGCGCCAAGGCAGGCTGCGGAATGCGCATTGACCTGAGCAAAGTCCCTACCCGACAGGCCAACATGAAAGATTGGGAAATCCTGCTCTCCGAAAGTCAGGAAAGGATGCTCATCGTGGTGAAACCAGGCAGAGAATCCGAGATTCTGACCGTTTTTGAAAAATGGGATTTAGACTGCGCCCAAATCGGCGTTACCATAGAAGGCGACATTCTTGAATACCATTACGAGGGAAAACTGGTAGCCAATGTGCCCGCTGATCCCCTCGTGTTGGGCGGTGGCGCGCCCGTGTATGTACGCGAGCAAAAACGCCCGGACTATTTGGATGAAGTTGAAAAATTCAATATCTCTAATATCGCAATTTCTCAATTTCCAAACCTCCACGAAGCCGCGCGCAAGCTTTGGAATTCACCAAATCTGGCCTCCAAAAACTGGATTACCCGGCAATACGATTCCATGGTGCAAACGGCTACCATGACCACAAATCGCGTTTCAGATGCAGCCGTTGTTTACGTAAAAGGGACAAAAAAGGCCCTGGTGCTCACCACAGATTGCAACTCAGCCTACGTTTACGCCGATCCGCACAAAGGCGGGATGATCGCCGTGGCGGAAGCAGCGCGGAACATCGTCTGTGCAGGCGGCGAGCCCGTCGCAATTACCAATTGCCTGAATTTTGGTAACCCGTACAACCCAGAAGTGTATTATCAATTTGCCGAAGCCATCCGGGGCATGGGCGATGCCTGCCGCAAGTTTGAAACCCCGGTGACTGGGGGTAACGTGAGTTTTTACAACCAATACACCAAGGGCGGGCTAACGGTCCCGGTCTACCCCACCCCAACCATCGGAATGCTGGGTATGCTCGACGATTACGAGCAGATGATGACGCTCGATTTCAAGCGCGAAGGCGACGCTATTTACCTCATTGGCACCAGCAGAAATGACCTGGGCAGCAGTGAATACCTTCGTGGTGTCTTGGGTGTCGAACACAGCCCTTGCCCTTATTTCGATCTGGAAGAAGAGTTTTCTATCCAACAAGTGGTGAAAAAGGCTCTTGGTCGGAAACTCGTCGAATCTGCACACGACGTGAGCGATGGAGGCGTTTTTGCCAACCTTTTGGAAAGTGCGATGCCACAGGGACTGGGCTTTGAAGTCGCTGCTAACCCAAGCATCCGAAAAGACGCCTGGCTTTTTGGCGAATCACAAAGTCGGGTAATCGTCAGCGTACGAACTGAACAAATCGGCGAATTTGAGCGTTTTTTGCAGTCTGAAAAATCTGCCTTTGAGAAAATAGGGGAAGTGAAAGGCAAAAGCGTAGTAGTGGATGGTGATGATTGGGGTGCGGTGGAAGAATGGCAGCGGACTTATGACACAGCGCTTTCTCAAATAATGAATGACTAATTTTAAACAGCTCTTACTCAATTTAGACGCTGCCGATTTTTAGCCACGAATTACACCAATTTACACTAATCTAATTAGGTGAAGAAAATATCCCATTCGTGAAAATTTGTGTAATTCGTGGCTACTCCAAATAGACACGAATTTTTCTTTTTAAATTTTTGAACATGAACAAGTTAAAATCTCTTTTTCTCCTACTGTTGCTACCCACTTTCGCCGTGACGAACGCTTGCGATAATCAATTCAATGGTAGCGGCATCAAAGGCACTGTTGAGGGTGCCTCCAACCTCCAAGTTACGCTTGAACGTGCCAATTTCGACCGCAGCAGTGTGAGCCTCGGACGCTCTACCTGCAATGGTGACGGTGCTTTTGAAATCCAATTAGAAAAGCCCTGGGAAGAAGGGCTTTATCGCCTTAAAATCGGCGCTAAGCAGATTTATTTCATCATAGACGGCAAAGAAAAAGTGATCGAAATCACAGGCGAATTGAGCACCATAGACAAAATGGATATTCAGATCGCTGGCTCTGAAACCATGAAGTGCTATGCTGGCATCATCAAAGACCTGGTCAACAAACAATTGAAAACGCCAGAAGAGGCCAAAACATTCATCCAGCGCGGCTGCACTCCGCTGATGCAAACATTCTTCACCATCCAACTACTTGGTCAAAACGCCGGGCAGTTCATGGATGATTTCAAGGCTCAAAGCCAGGCGCTTAATGCAGCCATGCCGGGTTCAAAGTATGCATCAGATTTTATCAGCCTCATCTCCAAACTGGAAACCCAAAAAAACCAGCCACAAGAGGGTGAAGCCATCACTGTGGGCATGCCCGCCCCCGACATCAGCCTTCCTGACCCATCAGGTAAAGTACACTCTCTCTCTTCCATGAAAGGAAAGGTAGTGCTCCTAGATTTCTGGGCTTCTTGGTGCGGACCTTGCCGCAAAGCAAATCCGCATGTGGTAGAAATATATAACAAGTACAAAGGCAAAGGCTTTGACGTGTTCAGCGTTTCGCTCGACAAGGAAGATGGCAAGCAAAAATGGATAGATGCCATCAAGCAGGATGGCCTTGTGTGGGGCAATCATGTCAGCGACCTAAAATTTTGGGATTCAGCCCCCGCCGCCGTTTATGGGGTGCGCTCTATCCCCAAGACTTTCCTTATTGGCAAAGACGGTAAAATCGTGGCGGTCAATCCGCGAGAGAATTTGGAAGCAGAGTTGCTGAAAGTGCTGTGACCCTCCTTCGCTAAAGCTACGGCGGGTGAAATGGTGATTGGTGGATTTGGTTTTTTGTTGAACTGCCCCGCCCGCGTTGAAACGACGAGCGGGGCAGTTTGCTTGCATTGCCTACATTTGTCCGTCGAACGGATCTATCTAAAATGAAAAGACCATCTCCACAAAAACGCCTTATCGCCAGATTGTTGCTCCTCGCTGCACTGGCCGCTGTGGCTTGGTTTGTGTGGCATCGGCAGCATCAGGCACAGCAAATCGGCCAGCAGCCATCAGCGCCTACACAAACGAATCAAGGCAACAAGTCAGCTACTTCCAAAGCCCCGGCTTACGTCCTTGATGTGCTGCAATTTATCCGCCGCAATGGACATGCACCCGATGGTTTAGTGGGCGGGCGCGAATTTCAAAACAAAGAAAAACACCTCCCGGCCAAAGATTCCGACAACAAACGCATCCGATATTCAGAATGGGACGTACACCCCAAAGTGCAAGGTCAAAATCGTGGCCCAGAACGTCTCGTTACCGGCTCCGACCACAGCGCGTATTACACTCCGGACCACTATAAAAACTTTTTGAAAATTGATTGAGTGGATGTTGGACGCTGGACGTTGGTCTCTGGACGTTTGAAGTTAGACATTGAGTGTAGGCAATCCAAATTCCAACCTCCAGAGTACAACC
>JACMMM010000203.1 GCA_014379065.1 Saprospiraceae bacterium | reverse complement strand
CTACTTTAGCGGCGTTGTTCCTTTTCGCCCATTCGTACACCCCAAACATGGCTGCCGAAAAGAACAAATCACCCAAAACGGTATTGCCCAAAAACGGGATTCCCGCAGTGTAGCAGGCAGCGAGTCCAGCCGCAGTTTTAGGGTACATTGAACTCTCTGCCCAGACACTGAAATTGGTAACAAGGAAAAAAATAGCCGAAGCGGAAAGGCTCGCTCCGAGCACCCGTATTCCACTCACTTTTTTGCTGAACCAGCCCAAGCCCGCGAGCATCACCAAAGCGAATGCGGCATAAATCCACCAAGAAGTAATGAGGGTAAACTGATTGTGGTACAATTCACGGTAGATCACATTGTTGAGAAACAAATCCGTGAGAAACAGCGCCGCAAAAGGCACGATCAGCATCAACCATTGGCGGTTGAAATACGCCGCACCAAAAAGGGCTATGGCCCCGATGGGTGTGAAATTATTCGGGTGTGGAAGCAGGCGTGTTAGGGCCGCAAGGGCGATGAGGGCAAATGCGAGACGATATTTCATGTGATGTTGATTCGTTTATTTGTGGATTTGGTGATGTGGGAACAGTGGCAAAGATAGGACGAACACCCTTCGCAACGTGCCGTTTTTCCAAAAATCAATTTGGCCAATAATGCATTGCCGTATCATTGCACGCTATTGAGACCTTATAGGTTTTGCAAAACCTATAAGGTCTCGGCTTAAAATACAAAAACAAAATCATGCGCAAACCTCTTCTTTTTTCACTACTCTGCCTTTCACTTGTCTCTCACGCCCAACGCTGGCAACAACACGTTGATTATCAAATCAATGCCGACATGGACGCGGCCAAGCACCAATACCACGGAACGCTCCGGCTGGCCTATACCAACAACAGCCCCGATACGCTCTACAAGGTATTTTGGCACTTGTATTTCAACGCCTTCCAGCCTGGTAGCATGATGGATGTGCGCTCCCGCACCATAACTGACCCGGATTCCCGCGTGGCCGACCGTATTTTCAAATTGAAGCCCGAAGAACAGGGTTGGATAAAAGTCAATTCGCTGAATCACCATGGGAAAGCCCTAAAATTCATGACCGACGAAACGATCCTTGAAGTTCCGCTAACCGAGCCTATCCTGCCCGGAACGACTACAAGCTTTGAGATGGATTGGGACGCGCAAGTACCCCTCCAAGTACGCCGCAATGGCCGCGACAGCCGCGAAGGCGTAGAATATTCCATGGCGCAGTGGTATCCAAAACTCTGCGAATACGATGAACAAGGCTGGCATGCCAACCCCTATGTCGCTCGGGAATTTTACGGCGTGTGGGGAGACTTCGACGTGAAGATTTCGATAGACAAAAATTACATGGTGGCAGCGGGCGGCTATCTCCAAAACGCCCAGGAAGTCGGATATGGCTATGATAGCCCAGGGTCAACCCTAAACCTCCCTACTGGCGACAAACTCCTTTGGCATTTCAAAACGCCCAACGTCCACGACTTTGTTTGGACGGCAGACCGCGATTACACCCAGACTTCCATCGTGGCCGACGATGGTTCTATCATGCGTTTTTTCTGGCAAAAAGGAAAAGGCTATGATGAAGCCTGGGGCAAACTCCCCGGCATCATGAACCGCGCCAGAACCATTATGAATCAACATTTTGGAAAATATCCCTATCGAGAATACTGCTATATTCAAGGGGGCGATGGCGGCATGGAATACCCGCTCGCCACGCTCATCACTGGAAATCGCGGGTTGAACTCACTGGTAGGCGTGGCCATACACGAACAGCTCCACTCCTGGTACCAAATGGTGCTGGGCAGCAATGAAAGCCTCGCCGGCTGGATGGACGAGGGCTTTACCTCCTTTGCCGAAGATCTCGTCATGAACGAACTCGCCCGCGAAGGCCTGCTGCCAGGAAAAACGGCAGAGACCAATCCTTATGAAGGCGCACTGTCTGGCTATCAAGCCCTCGCAGCCAGTGGGATAGAAGAGCCGCTAACCACCCACGCAGATCATTTCAATACCAATTACGCCTATAGTTTGGCATCTTATGTTAAAGGCGCGGTCTATCTACTCCAAATGGAATACATCGTTGGAAAACAGGCTTTTGAAAAGGGTTTGCTGCGTTATTTCAACGACTGGAAATTCAAACACCCCAACGCAAACGACGTGACCCGCTCCTTTGAAAAAGAAAGCGGTCTGGAACTTGACTGGTACAAGGAAGATTGGGTAAACACGATCAATACAATTGATTACGCCGTTAAATCCGTAGAAAGCGAAGGCCGCAAAAATACCAAAGTCGTCATCGAGCGCATTGGGCGCATGGCCATGCCGCTGGACATTGTGGTGACCTACACCAATGGCGATCAAGAGATTTTTTATGCCCCGCTCGAAGGAATGCGTGGCGAAAAGCCCGCCGAAAACAAAACGGAACGCACGGTGCTGCCTGACCACCGCTGGGTAGACCCGACGTACGAGTTTGAAATACCGGAAAAAATGAAGAAAGTTGCCACGGTGGAGATTGATCCCACGCACCGCATGGCGGATGTTAATTTGGAGAATAATGTGTGGAAAAAGGCGGATTAATCGGTTACCGTAAAAAGAAAGCGTTCAAAAGAAATACGCTGTCCCAAATTTAGAGTTTAGTGCGTCCCAGAGGGACGGAATCTTGGTAGAAAACAGATAAAATGCGGGTTGGCGTGCCATAGGTAGGCTATCTAAAAAACCATAGATAGCGTACCTACGGCACGCTTTTTCATCGAAACGGCATTTCTACAAACCTGCCTGCCGGTAGGCAGGGATTCCGTCCCGCTGGGACGCACTAAATTCTAAATTCAGGACGGCACACACTTGTTAAAAGTGATACTTAACGCCCAGCCCCGCCGCTAAAAACGAATACTTCGGGTTTGGCAAGTTGAAATAAGCGCCATGCAGCGAAATATCAAAATGAGTGTTTAATTCCTTCACCAATTCCAAGCGACCCGTATAACCTACTGTGCCGCTTTCATTTTTGGGGGCGAAATATCCAATGCCCAAAGCCGGGCGCAGGTGCAAGCTGGGCGTTAAGCCTATACGATAGCCCGCCAACAATGATGCGCCAAGGATATTGAACCCATCGCTAAAACCATAATAGCCTAAAAGAGCCTCTACATCAAACTGGTTGTTGATTCGGTACGTCAGGTCAATCTCAACAAATGCTCCCGGGTTGTAGAGAGAATCAAGTTTGGATACGGGAAGGGTGAGGCCGGCATGGAGGCTGAGGCTCCAGGGTTGTGTTGGTCTGGGCCTATATGGTTTGTCAAAGTCAAGGGCTGGGCCTTGGTATATCAATACATCATCTACAAACACTTTGATATTGGGATTTGGATTGGGGTCTGAGAAGTCAAGCTCATAACCGCCATTACAGTCATCATCAACGTCATAGAAGTTATTGGCACCCTCTACCCGCATGACATGTCCAAACCCTGGGCCAATGTATTGAGTCTGGCCTTGAGGATCTTTATAGGCCGGGCGAAAGGAAGCCTTGAAGTAGTAATTCGGCGGGTCTTTTGTCACCTCCATGCGAGGTTCACCAAGGTTAATGTCTGGTTCGCCAAAATGGACATAAACGGTTTGTTCTATGATACGTTCTATAAGGCCAAAATCACTAGGCTCCTTTCGAACCCAATAGATAATTTTGTGCACACCCGAAACTTTAATGCCACTATACTCCGCAGTATATTTACCACCGCCTCTGTGTTTGAGCTGAATAGTATCTGAAAACACTGACCTGGCTTTTTCTCCAAAAGCAGAATCAATTAATAGCAAATAACTCAATTTCTGGCCGTCGCAACCATTTGATTCCACTGTAGGTGGTGGCATATTAGGAAGCGGAGCTTCTGCCAATAAGTTCCCCAAATCAAAGGTCGGGTGGATGATAATGGCCTTGACATCCGCATCTGTTACGGGTGCCTGATTCAAATTTATAGTAAAGGTAGGATTGATTGCGTCCCCTACCCGGACGTCTTCATCTTGTAAAAAGCCGTCAATGTGAACTTTATGGTCGTCAGCAATGGCTAAAATTTGAAGGTCAATCCCTGCGTTCTTATACAAGTAGGGTGGATTAGCCTGAATCCTCCATTGGCCACGCTTGGAGAAATGAGCCGGCATTTGGCTCAAGTCAAATATTGCAGTCACAATATAGTCGGAACGATTGACATGGGCGAACTGCATCGCATCAAAGGTGTCTTTTTTGACATACAAAGAACATACTTGCCCAATTGGTTTGTCAAAATAAATTTCAATGATGACACGGCTTGCGTTGTCGTTGCAAGTAAAAGTAGCAGTAGTGCCACTTTGTGTTACGGCTTTGCTAGAGGCCCTTCCAACCACTTGCGGACTTGCTGCCGAACCAAAAAAATGGGTGAATGCCCAAGTGCCTAATCCCGAAGGAAAATCTCCCGGCGTTGCAGTCATGATGTTAAAATGCCGCCCGGTGCCATCGGCGATATGGCTTAGCGTACTGCCGCCAGCAGGCGTCTGAACCAATCCAATCGAATACATTTCAATAGGATCAATGTCGGCACTTTCAAGATTCATCTCTACAGTTGCGTCAGTTGAACTCGTTTCGATTCGCCTGCCTTCGTTCATGGGTTCGTCCTTAATCCAGTTGCCAGTGTTCTGTTCGCCATCAGTAAATAGAAGAAGTGCTTGTCGTCGCGTGACTGTAGCCGCGCCTCCAAAATGGTTGAGTATCGCTTGTCGCATACCATTGCCTATGCTCGTGCCGTCTGTGGCCAAAGACGGTGTTTCTGCATTGTTCATATTGGTTGCAATATTGGTATCGAATGTGTTTAAATCAGTCAATGCCAGTCCGGGAACGCCCGTTGTACCAGAGAAGTACATCACGCCCATTCGATCGCCGGTAAAGCCAGGGAAGTTGGGCAAGACCCGGGAAGTGAACGAAGGGTCTACAGACATATCAACAAAAGCAGTTACGGCACTTTCAAGTCTTGCCCAGCGGCTGGGGTCGTTGGGGGGATTTTGTGCACAGTTAGGCCAATCAAGTTCGGAACTTTCATTGTAATCACAACCCATGCTGCCAGAGCGATCAAGCAAAAATACGATGTCGTTAGGCCGACGGACAATGAAGTTGAATACTTTAAAGCGGTCTGATTCGCCCGGAGTCGTGATTTGAACCTCCAAATAGCCAGCAATAGTAGCCGTGATAGCCGCAGTGCTGGTGATTATTATCTGAGTGCCAACCAATTGCGCCCTCAATCCACCTGTGATATTCACAAAACCGCCGCCGCCCATGTTAGAAAACGCGCCCCCGTTAGTGTTTCTGGCAAATACATTGATCGAAGCATCCCAATTGAGTATCCCAATTAAAAACTCCGTGTTGGGGATCGTTCGGCCAATTTGAAAATGTTTGTCGAAACTCCCTTGATCTACAGCACCATCTGCATTAATGGTCTGTGAAAAACAATAAAACGAAGTAAACATCAGCCACAGCATTGGCAAGGCGATTTGAAAAAAAAATTGGGTTCGTAGATTTTTCATAAAAGGAGAAGTTGGTTAAGGTTGTATGTTGCAACTCAATTGAAGTTTCCGTTTTTATCTGTTTTTACCAAATACAACTTTGTATTTTCCAGATATCCGGCGAGTATAAATCCCCCGTCGGTGGTTTGAAGGCCTGAAATGAAGCCTTCCGTGCCGTTCATCGAATATGTTTTTATTGGATTGTTATTGCCATTTGCATCCGTCGTGAAAAAGCAAGGGTTTCCACCCTGGATACCCACAATGAGGAAGCCCCCGTTTTTTGTAGGGCTTATTTCTTTGCTGATTTGTTGTACGCCGGATGCATCAGGTACTATTTTGGCCGACCCGAGCGGATTGCCTGCTAAATCCGTTTTCACCAGATAAAAATCCTGATTGCCGTTGCTCGTAGTTGTGCCGCAGATCATCAAAGCCATACCGTCAGCGGCTTTAGAGATCGAAACTGCAAATTCGCCCGAACTTGCATTGCCAGAAGTGTGCGTATTGCCTGTGATCGCCCCGAATTTGTTCACTTTGAAAAATAAAATGTCGGGCGTAGCGCTAAAAGCATTTGTTCGGGTTTGTCCTAAGACTACAAAGTTCTCGACGGACACCTCGACGGCTGCTATGCCCTCCTCGTAATCTGGAAGGCTCACTGGCAAGTTCATGTCTATATTATTGAGGTTGGTTGCCGATTTAAATAAGTAGATGTGGCTGGTGTTGGTATTTGGGTCGAACACCCGGCCGGTAATCATTATGCCGCCTGTAGAGGGTACTATGATGGAAGAAGCCGATTCTTCAAGATTATCTGAACGCATACTGATCGGCAGGCCAAGCGTAGACTGCACGTTGCCAACAGCATCGAGCCATAAATAGAAGATATCTGGCGTAGTATTCGAGCCAACCTTTCTAAAAGTAGTGCCCACAAGTACAAAGCTACCGTTGGGAAGGATATCAAAATCAGCGACTTTGGCATCGTCTCCAACGGTAGTGATAGGAAGTATTTGAACGGGAGTGCCCTTTTCGCCAACAAACATCAAGTAAGGCTTGCTCTTGCCCCCCACGATGCTATTGCCGATAATAGCATAAGATCTATCCGACAATTGTTTCACTTTTCTGGCTGGCCCAAGGTCAGCTCTACTTATCTCAAATTTATGGGCTTTGACCTTGAAGGGCAGTGAAAAAGTGTTTCTTTGGGTTCCTCTAATAGCAGTGAGCCGAACGGTGTAATCGTCCGCGACAGCGTAGCTATGTGATACCGTGCTGCCAACTCCTTTGAAAGTGCTACCGTCTCCAAAGCTCCATTCTATGGAGTCGTAATTGGTAGATTGGCTGGTAAACGTCACGGACTCATTCGTAAAACACATGTCCATTGCTTGATCCGAAGTAAACCTAGCCACAGGCCCCCCGTCAAGCACATAGATGTTCCGGGCAAAGGTGTCCATACAACCCTCACCCAGCCTTACGGTGAGCAGTACACGGTAAGGAATTGAGTTGTTGGGTGCGAAATTGTGCGGTGCCGGGGTGCGACCAAACACTTTGGCACTGCCATCACGAAAGTCCCACTCGTATTCCAGGTCTGGGAAGACCTTTGAACTGTCTATAAATTGCACCGGACACGTTCCGCTGGAACAGTAAATAGTGTCGCTGGCCACCGTAAATCCCGCCCGCAGATCGCAGTCGGGAATTGTTTTGTATTTGAGACAAGCTGCCAGAGAAAAACCCAGTAAAAGCAGGAAGCATGACAAAGAATAAGATGCGAAGATTTTCATGTTTTTCAAATGTTGAGATTAATAAGGATTGTGAAAAAACAGCGGCTTATTGCTTGTTTTAGTGGTTCGGTATCAAAATAAAAGTCCGTTTGTTCCGTACGCTGCGCTTTATCAATTTATTCAGCCCCCAAGTGAACAGCACACCTCCTGCAATACCGACAAAAACGGACTGGGTGAGTTTTGCATCCGCCTCGTTTTTTGTTGAAGTGCGGCTATTGTTAGGCGGCGCGTACTGCGCCGCAGATACGTTTGTGTACTGTTTGTAGGTGCTGAGCAGGTCTTGGCTTTGACCAAACGTGATACCGCCCCAGGTGAGCAAACCGGCTCCAGCCGTGGTCATCAAGCCCCAGCCCAACAACTCCATTTTGGTAGTACGTGCGGGGTTCTTGTCAAAAGAACAGACATTCAACAGGCCCAATTTTTCTGCACGTGCGCGGTCTAGGCCATCTTTTTTAAAGTCCCAAACCAGCGTTTTGGAGCCTGGCACATAGGGGTTGTCCTTCCACCTAAAACTCTTTATATTCGTCAGTTCGCCTGCCTTTTCATCCACAACAATATGCGTGAATACCTTGCTACGCTTGCGGGTAAATGGTATATCAATCATAAACTCCACGCGGTCGTTAAAAACATTCGCCCGCGCATTGGTATTTTTGATACTTTCCGGCACTTTGTACATCAGTTGGATATTACTGACTTTCTCTACACAAGGATCGAGTTTGGGCTGTGCCTTGTAAATGCTGTCCTGCGCGTCAAATGCCTCTCCCGTTTCCTTCTTTCGAAGTACAATAGATGGATAACAACTTCCAACGGGCTGACTGCTGGGAAGTGATTTCAAAGCCGCCAGCGATTGTTCCCGCGTCGCGCACAGTCGCCTGAGCACCATACCGGCATACCGATCTGCTTCCCGCTCGTTTTTCTTTCGCGCATTACAATCTGTTTCTCCCAGGTTGTGCCGAAGGGCATGGTGCCCAACTTCGTGCGCCAAGACGCTATAGGCTTTCCAACTCGCGTCATTTTCCTGTTTAAATTGGCGCAAAAAATCCGGGTTGTACAATATGTATCGCTTGTTTTCATACACCGTAGCCAAGGCGTTTTTCACACTGTCAGCGGCGCGTAGCAGTATTTCATCTGTAATAATTCCTCCTAGAGAGACGATTGTGTCTCTCAACCCTTGCGCCTCGTCTCCTGGCAGCGCGCTGGCGCTAAACGCCACCCCTTTGGGAAGGGTGCCTGCAAATGCACAGCCTTTTATATCCTTTATTTTTATCTTGTTTTGTGCTTGGGCTGGCAATACAAGGATTGCAAAGGCCAGTATCAAGAAGCTGCAAAAAATGGAATTTTTCATGGGGAAATGGTTTTAGAATGTGGGTAACTAGTGCCGCGTCAGGCCAATAAGCACTAGCATTTTTTAATGAGTTGTTTTATCCCTGACTTGAGCAGATGGATGCCAGGTTCTAAACGGCCCGGGCACTTCTTGTCAGCGGTTTTTGTGGCACTTTTGGCCTCGAATTCATACACCAACAAGGTTACTCGATAGTTGCTCAGATAGGGCATTTTGCCAATTTCTGTTGGCAATCGGTTGCCGCCGGCCATTAACCATGACTTCCCAGTATCCGCACTAATGGCAGAGGATGTGTCCATGACAAATGGCTTGTCGGTAACGACGAAGACCAAAATGCGGAAATAGCCCGTATATCCTGTGAAAAACCGCTTAAATGTCTCCGTCCAATCTGCATCAGGAGGGATAGGATAATCCTTCCATCGGTCCACTTCGGCCAGTGAAGAACCGTCCATTTTATACTGCTCAAATTGGGTAACCAGCGCAAAACCGTTCGGCACATAGAAATAGGATCGTTGCCCATATTTGCTATCGTCCAAAGCTTTCGCAAGACGCCCATCCACATCCTCCAGCAATTTGCATTTGGAGAACAAAGTGTTGTCAACCTCGCTGCGTCTTGGACACTGGGGTGGAGGCCAGGGAAAACGAGGGATGGGCAGGTTTTTGAGCGTCTCTTCGTCAAGATAACCAGCGTTTTCTCCACTGCGCAACTGGGCATCTTTGCTCTCCCAAGCCTTTCTGATGGTTTTTTTGCGCTCCGTGGGAGTAATATTGTAACTATATCCTGGAAAATCAGCCGTAGCCAAGACTTTGTCGAGTGAAAAACCAAGGTCACGCATCACTTGTCCTAGGAACTGGTCTGCTTCCGACTCCTCTCGCAGGCGCTTTTTTGCACTCAAGCTGTGATGCTTCACCAAGTGTCCAATCTCGTGCGCAAGGAGGGCGAATCGCAGTACCGTATCAGCCTGGTGTTCAATAAAAAACTCAGAGTTGTACAGCAGGTACTGCTCGTCTTTGCCAACTACTGCTGCCAGGCTGACGACATTGGTATTGACCACCCTGAAATTCTTAGATACGTTGGCGTAATCCAGTATCCGGGTTACCATGGCTTCCACGGCAGGATCACCAGTGAACGAATACAGTTCTTCGCCAAAGAAATTGCCCGTGAGAATACAACGATTGGTTGTATCAAAAAGGAGCGGATTCTGTGAGAATAGAGAGGTGGGAAGAAGCGTTGAGCAGGCAAAAAGCAAAATAATGCCTATGGGTCGTTTCATGGGGGAGGGTTTTGGAGTGAAGATATTTGGCTCATTGTTGGAGAAGCAAACTTTTAATTTTCAAAAAAGGTTCCATGCTTCTCAAACAACAGGACAAAGGTAATGCTGCAAGTATTAAAAACAATACAAACTTGTTTTTTTTATTCTATAACCAGATAGACTCCACCCCCCCGATTCGTTTACTTTTTCCAATAATCAAGCTGCGGCTCTTATCTTTGTGAACGCAGATTATGAAAGAAGAAGATCCCAACTTAGGTACAACAAAAGAAGAAGCCTCAGCACAACATGACAACCACGCGCATGAGGCACACGAATCGCCCACCATTCCAGGTGGGGAGGAGGACCGTGTGCTTATATCGCGCTCCTATCGCAATTTGCTCAAATCCCTCAAAACCACCCTCAACGCCGAAGACCACAACAATATCCGGGCTGCATTTGAACTGGCCGCACAAGCCCACCAGACCCAGCGCCGCAAGTCAGGCGAGCCCTATATCACGCACCCCATAGAAGTGGCGCGTATTTGTGTGGAAGAAATCGGCCTCGGCCCTACCGCCGTAATTTGCGCCTTGCTGCATGACGTAGTAGAAGACACCCATGTTAGCCTCAAAGAAATCCACGAACAGTTTGGCGACAAAATAGCCCGTATCGTGGACGGCCTCACCAAACTCGACGGCCTCCACGATTCAGAAAGCCCACAGGCCGAAAACTTGTCTAAAGTATTGAAAGCCATGCTGTTCGATGTCCGGGTGGTGCTCATTAAAATGGCCGACCGGCTGCACAACTTGCGCACCATCAAAAGCATGGCGCAGCACAAACAACTTAAAATCGCTGCCGAAACTTCGTTTATCTACACCCCGCTCGCGCACCGCTTGGGGCTATATGCCATCAAGAACGAATTCCAGGATATTTGCTTCAAAATCACGCATCGGGAGGTTTATCACGAAATCGCCTCCAAACTCTCTGAGTCCAAACGCGCCCGCCAAGCCTACATTGATCAGTTCACGGAACCCCTGATAAAATCCCTGAAAGAACTCGGCATCCCCTTTGAAATTGTCGGGCGACCCAAGAGCATTTTTTCGATTTTCAACAAAATCAAAACCAAGCACGTCCCATTCGAGGACATCTACGACCTCTTCGCCGTGCGCATTGTGCTCGATGTAAAGACCGAACAAGAAAAAAGTGCTTGCTGGCAGGTTTATTCCATCGTGACGGATACATACGCTCCTATTACGCAGCGGATTAAAGACTGGATTTCCATCCCCAAGGCCAATGGCTATGAGTCCCTGCACGCCACCGTAGTTGGCCCCGAAGGCCGTTATGTGGAAGTGCAGATCCGCTCCAAGCGTATGGACGACATTGCCGAACGAGGTTTTGCCGCCCACTGGAAATACAAAGGGATAGAAGGCACGGCTACCACCCGCGCCAACAACTATGAAAACTGGTTGGGACAGGTGCGAGAATCGCTCGAAAACGAGGAATCCGGCAATGCCGTAGAGTTTCTGGCCGACTTCCAGAGCAACCTATTTGCAGAAGAAGTCCATGTTTTCACGCCAAAAGGCGCGATGAAAATCTTGCCCGATGGTGCTACCGCCCTGGATTTTGCCTTCAGCATTCACAGCGACATCGGTTGTACCTGCCGCGTGGTGCGCGTCAACAACCGCATTGTGCCCTTTACCTACCGCCTCGAAAATGGCGACCAGGTGGAGATCATCACCGATAAAAACCAAAAGCCGAGCGAGGATTGGCTTCAGTATGTCGTTACCTCCAAAGCCAAAAACCGGATCCGTTCTGCCCTCAAAGATGTGAAACGCGAGCAAGCGTCTTACGGGAAAGAAATTCTGGAGCGAAAACTCAATGCCTTCAAAGTTCCTGTAGAGGAAAACTGCGATATGCTCGCCAAATTTTATGGCTTCCCCAACCGCATGGAATTCCTGAGCGCCATTTATTTGCAACAGGTGGATCTACGGAAAATCAGCAAGCATTTCCGGGCGGACGGTATCCATCTTGTTGAGAAACAACTCCGTGAAGAAAGACCACCCGGCAGACCCAAGTCGCCCACGGTGAATATCAAATCGGTGAATAAGCCGGAGGTGTACCTAAACGGCGAGCCTGGCAACCTGTACAAATACTCTTTTGCCGGCTGCTGCAATCCCGTGGCTGGCGACGATATTTTTGGGTTTGTACTTGTGCAAGGCGGCGTCAAAATCCACCGAGCAACCTGCCCCAATGCAAGCAACCTTTATGCACAACACGCCCACCGTATCCTCCGGGCCGAGTGGGGCAACATCTCGAAGAATGATTTTATCGCCGATATAATCATCAATGGCATTGACATCGGCTCGGGAGTCATCAGCCAACTCACCAACACGCTCGCTGATCTTGGCATCAACATCCGATCCTTCTCCATTTCGGGCGAAGGCGGGTATTTTGAAGGGCGTGTGTCCATGGTGGTGGCAAATACCGACCACCTTCACCAGGCTTTGCTGGCGCTCAAGAAATTTGACTGGGTAAATAGCGCCACGCGAGCGGAGTGAAGTGGATTGACGATTTTGGATTTACGATTTACGATTATTTTGATCCGAAAAAGGGATGAATCGTGCCTTCTTCGGATCAAAATAATCGTAAATCGTAAATCCAAAATCGTCAATTTTTGCGAAACTGCTCCACCATAACTTCTTGCCCCATCGTCAGCCGGAGCACATACGCGCCCTCTGGAAGTTCTGCAATCAGGATGGACTGTTCGGTGGTTTCAGCAAGCATTTCACCGGAAACCAGAAGGCGACCGCTCATGTCATAAACTTGCCAGATGCCGTCTTCTTTAGTGGGTTTTTCCAGCAGAATATTTAGAGTTTCTGTGGCAGGCAAAGGCGCCAGCGTCATCAAATGGGCTTTGCCGAAAGTAGCCGTGACGACTGGGCTGAAGGTGTATTTGCCGTCAAAATCCACCTGCTTGAGGCGGTAGAAGTTCTTGCCTTGCAGGGGGCGGGCATCAGTGAAGGTATAGTCCTGCGGCTCGTAGGAAGTGCCTGCGCCTTTTACTTGGCCGATTTCGGTGAAGTCGCGGCCGTTGGCGGAGCGTTGGATGGAGAAGTGGGAGTTTTCGATTTCGGTGGCGGTGGAGAAAGATAAATCTGCTTGCTGAGAATTTTTGCTAACATTAAGTATTACTAACTCAATGGGCAAGGAAATTGCTGAAATTGAAAAGTCATCAATTGAAACGCCATCATCGTTTCCTGTATTATTAATATCTTCCCAACGAAGCATAACCTCTTGTCCATTAGGTACTGATAAGGTAATTGTACCTGAAATCGGAGATTGATTAGTGTTGCCATCTAAAGCCCCTTCAGCGCCAGAATTGGTAGCAGTATAATTAAGGGCGGAAACGGCAGTCCAAGAGCCAGCTGTAAGACTGGTTACTGTTGCACCAATTTGATAAGCAAAGTTGAGAACATCAGACCCACCACTCCCTTGACGCCATTGTTCCCCATTGAAGGATAAGGTAATTGAGACTAGGTTTTGGCCACTTGAATTTTTAATTCTAAGTCCATAATAAATTGTACCTGTGGTGCCTGATGCAACTGAACCTAAGGCTCGTTCGCCGCTACTTGTACTCCCAAAACTGTATAATGCCCCAGTAGCTGAAGATCCCGTCCCTGCATTATAAGTAGTGCGGGTTGCATACCAACCAACAATAGTTGTGTTGTCAGTCCAAGTTATATTAGAACCAGTATTTGCAAGACCATCATAATTCTCAGTGTAGGTGAATGAGTTATTATTAACTACAATTTGACTGTGCAATTGAATTGTTAATATAATGAAGATGAAGGTTAAAATTTTTCTCATTGTGAGATTTTGTGTTAGAAGTGAATATATTTTATTCCCCGCTGGCGCGAGGTTTCAACCTCGTGACATAATATTTCAGGGGGCTTCGCCCCCAGCACTTACTTCAGCACCAACACCTCCCCAATCACCTCCCCAAACCCAACCCGCCCTTCACCTTCCCCTGCCGATCCCCGCATCGTCACCACATCCCCATCCTGCAAAAAAGCCCGTGTACTGCCGTCGTTGAGCGTGATCGGATTTCTGCCACCCAGGGTAATTTCCAGCATAGACCCCAAACTTTCTGGCGTCGGCCCGCTGATCGTTCCGCTGGCCATGAGGTCGCCCACTTGCACATTGCAGCCATTCACTGTGTGGTGCGCCAACTGTTGGACCATCGACCAGTAAAGGTACTTCGTATTAGACTGGCAGAGGAGGGTTGGAACATTAAGTTTTGTAGAAGTCAGCGTCACCGCGAGTTCAATGTCAAGGTTCTTCGCGCCTTTGGTTTTTAAATAATCCAGCGGAGCCGGCTTTTGTTTTGGGCCTTTTACCCGGTATGGCTTGAGGGCTTCGAGCGGTACAATCCAGGGAGCCATGCTGGAGCCAAAATTTTTGCCCAAAAACGGGCCGAGCGGCACGTATTCCCAGCGTTGTATATCTCTGGCGCTCCAGTCGTTGAACAAAACAAGCCCGAAAATGTATTCCTCAGCGTTTTCTACGGTAATCGGTTCGCCCAACGTGCTTTCTTTCCCAATCACGAAGGCCATTTCCAACTCAAAATCCAGTTGCCGTGAAGGAGCGTATATAGGTGTGTCAGGTTCGCCGCCGGGCGCCAGGATTTGCCCGCTGGGTCGCCGAATGGGCGTACCGCTTACCACGATAGACGATGCCCGACCATGATAACCGATGGGCATCCAACGCCAATTGGGCAAGAGCGGGTTGTCTGGACGGAACATTTTGCCTACATTGGTGGCGTGTTCGATGCTGCTGTAAAAATCGGTGTAGTTCGGCACCCTGATCGGCATCAACATCGTGGCAGATTCGCGGTCGGCGATGATTTGCAAGGCGTTTTCTGGTGTTGCCGGAAGTTCCAGCCAGTTGCGGACTTTGCGTCGAATACCATTGGTGACAGGTTTGCCGAGCGCGATAAAATCGTTTAGCGTGGCCTGACCGAATATTTTTTTGAAAAAGCGGCGTTTGCCAAAAAGCCCGGCCTCCGCAGCAGCCTCTAAATCAATGATATGGCCGCCAATGGCCATGCCTGCGCGAGGCCGATTGTCGCCCGTATGGAATATGCCGAAAGGTAGATTTTGAAGGGAGAAGTCGGAATCGGGGGAGATGTGGAGCCAGGGCATGGGTGGTGATTGGTGATTGGTCAATGGTGATTCGTCAACGGTCAACGGTCAACAGTCAACGGTCAACGGTCAACGGTCAACGGTCAACGGTCAACGGTCGGTGAAACGCCCGCAAAGTTCGCCAATTTGGTGGAAGTGACTTAAAATTGCGCCTTGAAATATGAAAATTGATTTTTTAGAAACCATAAAAGCCCCCTTTTTCGGCCCGGAGGGCGCTACGGTGCGCAAACGTTCGTTCCGCAGGGTAATGCTGAATGCCATAGCCTACCCTTTTAGCACGGGTATCGTGATCTACGCCGGTCTGATGACCTTTTCGATGGTCTTGACCAATATTACAGGGTTTTTGCCACAGATTGCCAAGGATTTGTACGAAGGGCAACTCAACACCGCAGGCTCTATTTTCTTATGGCTGTTCGCGTTTTTCATGGGCGGTTTTTTCGCGGGTTGGTGCTCAGAGCGGGAAAAACTGCTCAAAACACGCTATTTGCATTTAATTCCCTTACTGGCAGTAGTATTGATTTATGCAGCAATCGCCATTTCAGGTCAAAAAACGGAAAACCTCCATCCAGTGGCCTTTCCAAGTATGATCCTGTTCACCATCGGCGTGCTCAATGCAATGGTGAGCCTCACCACTTCTTCGCTTATCAAGGCCAGCCAAATGACGGGCATGGTGGTCGAACTAGGGGTGGATGTGGCCGAACTCTTTCATTCTGAAGGGGAAAAGCATCGGCTTATCCGCCGGGAAGCCTGGCTGCGCATCGTGGTGATGTGCAGTTTTATCGGCGGGGCCATGATGAGCGTTGCAATTTTTCCGATCATCGGCACAAAGGTGTTTTACATCCCTTCAGGCATTGTGGCCGGGGTGATGCTACACGATCTGTTCCGGTATTGATACTTAAGGAATCAGATGAAAGTAACAAGTTATTATTCACCCGTTCCTAAAATGGAATCTCCAAGCAACAATGATTGGCGCAAACTGACCGCCGTTGTTTACCGCAAACCCAGGGATTCCAAAATTTTTGGGTCGGTTGAGTTTGACGTGACGGAGTTGGAGGCTTTTGTGAACGAGCGGCGGCGAGATGGCCTGAAAATCACCCTGACGCATATTTTTTTGTTGGCATTTGCCCGGGGCTTAAAGGATGCAGCACCTGAAATCAATTGTTATGTTCGTCGGGGCAGCATCATTCAGCGCAATAGTGTTGATGTCTCGCTGACCGTGCTGATAAAAGGCGGGCAGTTGAGTTCGGTCAAAGTCGTCGGCGCTGAGAATTTGACCCTGCAAGCGTTGAGCACTCAGCTGCAAACAGGCATACAGCAGCTCCGCAAAGGACAGGATGCCCATTTTGAGCGGGCAAAAAACCTGCTGGTTCGACTACCCTGGCCTTTACGACAATGGGTGGCAGATCTGGTCAAACGATTGACCATTGACTGGGGGATTTCGCTGCCGTTTTTGGGTGTTTCGCCCGATAGTTTTGGCTCTTTTGTGCTCTCCAACCTTGGCAGCATCGGGCTGGATGTGGGCTATCCCTCTCTTGCCCCCTTCTCCAATGTGTCCATGGTTGTCATTCAAGGGGGCGTTACCCTCAAACCCGTGGTCGTGGACGGACAAATCGTGCCGCGACGAATGATTACCTTCAGTGCGGCATTGGATCATCGCGTTGTGGATGCCGCGCAGATCGGGCGGCTGTTCAACTACGTTCGGCGTGTGCTGAAGAAGCCGGAATTGCTGATGTAGCGATTTTGGATTTACGATTTTGGATTTACGATTATTTTGATCCGAAGAAGGCATGAATCTTCCCTGCTTCGGATCAAAATAATCGTAAATCGTAAATCGTAAATCCAAAATCCATTCACGTCAACAAATCCAAAATCACCATTGTCCCAAAAAACAAGCTAGCGATCCCGTTGGTTGTAAAAAATGCCAGGTTCACGCGGCGGAGGTCCTTGGGTTTTACCAGTAAATGTTGGTAGAGCAAAAGGAGCAGAAAAACGCCCGTGCCGGTCCACAGCAACCAGCCTGTTTGAGCTGCAACTGAGGCAAGATGGCGTGCTGCCAACACCATAAAAACGGCTGTGCCGAGGTGCATCCATTCTGATATGCGCAGGGCTTGTTTTTTCCCAAAAAAAGATGGCATGGAGTAAAGGCGTTGTGATCGGTCAAAATCTTCATCTTGCAATGCATAAATGACATCAAATCCAGCCACCCAAAGCAGCACTGCCAACCCATAAAGTATTGGCAACCAATCAAAATGACCCGTAACGGCCAGGTACGCACCCACTGGGGCGAGGCTGAGCCCAAGGCCCAAGACCACATGGCACAGCCACGTAAAACGCTTGGTATAACTATAGCCCAGCACCACGGTCAAGGCAATCGGCGAAAGCCAAAAGCACAGCGGATTGATAAACCAGGTGACCGAAACGAACAGCAGGCAATTGACCACCACGAATGCCAGCGCCGCCTTTGGTGAAATGATTCCTGCCGGAATTTCGCGGACTTTGGTGCGGGGGTTGACGGCGTCAATATCCCGGTCGAGCCAGCGGTTGAAGGCCATAGCCGCGCTGCGGGCGAATACCATGCAGAGCACTACCAACAAGAGTTTTTGCCAATGAAATTCGCCTCCGGCCACCGTAGTGCCGATAAAAAAACCGACCAGAGCAAAGGGCATGGCGAAAATGGTATGGCTAAACTTTACAAGCGAAAGGAAGTTTTTCATCGGTGGCAAAGATGGGGAAGCTTCGATCAATTATTGGAAAGAAAAATTACAGGTTTTAGTGGTTAAAAATTCGTTTATGAATCGCTAAACAAGAATTTTGTGGGGAAAAACATTCCTACATTTGCAGCGCTGTTCAACTTTAGTGACAACACTTTGTTCCTTCTAATTTTTGGCAAATAAATTGTTTAATATCATGAAAACACAAATTAAAATAAAGGGGCAAGCCCAATTATTTAAAAACCCGGTATTGGAATTTTTTACCAAAACCTCGCTACTTGAATCCACCACCAGTTCCGCCATTATCTCCGCCCTTTGTATTTGGGCGGGTTTTTTGTTGGGAGCACAACACACTGCAACACAGGTTGTCCTTTGGTTTTTGGGCGGTATGGTTGCGTGGTCATTTTTTGAATACATCCTTCACCGTTACTTGTTTCACATTGCGGAAAACGCCTTTAAGGGAAGCAAGCGTATGCAGTATATCCTCCACGGGGTACATCACGAGTACCCCAATGATGCACAACGGACCCTTCTACCCACGCTTCCCAAAATCCTTTTTACGATCCCTTTCTTTGGGCTTTATTATTTGGTTTTTGGGAAAGCAGGCGCGTTTTTCGCTTCGGGCTTTATGATGGGTTATTACGTTTATTCGCTCATACATTACAGTATCCATCGCTATAAAGCGCCTAAATTCTTTAAACCACTTTGGGAGCACCACCATCGCCACCACCACATGGATGACGAACTTGGTTTTGGCGTTTCATCCACCGTATGGGACTGGGTGTTCAACACCATGCCTCCTCGAAAAGTAGCGCAAAAAGTAGCAGAGGTTCGAAAAACAACCGAAGCTCATGAAGCAGTGGACGCTTAATACTGCAAAAACAAGGCTGGCGGTAGCTTAAACCTGCCACAAAATTCATACGAAATGGGTAAAATTCACGCTGCGATAACAGGTGTAAATGGCTGGTTGCCAGAAACCAAACTGACCAACCTTGACCTTGAAAAAATGGTGGATACCAACGACGAATGGATCCTATCCCGCACAGGCATCAAGGAGCGCAGAATCCTGCGAACACCCGGTTGGGCCACCTCCGATATGTGTGCAGAAGCTGTAAAAGGTTTGCTCGAAAAGACGGGGCTGAAACCCGGCGAAATTGATATGATCATCGTGGCTACGGTGACTGGCGACTTGGTTTTTCCAGACACTGCCAATACCGTTTGTGACAAAGTAGGGGCAAAAAACGCCTTTGGCTACGACATCAATGCTGCCTGTTCCGGCTTCCTTTTTGCACTAGCGACAGGAGCGCAATTTGTTCAAAATGAGACCTATAGCAAGGTAATCGTGGTGGGTTCAGACATGATGTCGTCCATCGTTGATTACTCAGACCGCAACACTTGTATCATTTTTGGCGACGGTGCGGGCGCAGTACTGTTAGAGCCGCGTAAAGATGGAAACGGCATCATAGATTTTGTGCTTCGGGGCGATGGCTCTGGCCGCGAGCTCCTCCACATGAAGGCAGGAGGGTCGCGCAAGCCCCCTTCTGCCGCAACCATTGCCGCTGGCGAGCACTACGCCTGGCAGGATGGAAAGCGCGTATTTGTCCACGCCGTAAAGGGCATGACCAGCACCTGCGAAGAAGTCATCCGCCGCAACAAAATGACTACCGATGATGTGCAGTGGATCGTACCGCACCAGGCCAATATGCGCATCATCACCTCCGTGGCCGAGCACCTACATTTCCCCCTGGAGCGCGTCATGATCAACATCGAACGCTACGGCAACACAACTGCCGCCACCCTCCCCCTCTGTCTCTGGGACTACGAAAAACGGTTGAAAAAAGGCGACAACATCATTTTGACGGCCTTTGGCGGCGGGTTTACATGGGGGGCGCTGTATTTGAAGTGGGCGTATTGAGAATTGGAGAGATTGGAGCGATTGATTCGATTGGAGCATAAAAGTTCGATAGGTTCATATAGAGATATGATTATGTTTTCTTTAAGGTACCATCGCTCCAATCGAATCAATCACTCAATAGATTTCACCAACAGCCAAGCCAGCAACAAGCCAATTACCACGGCCATAAAGACCAAGGCGCCAGACCCGCTGTTTCTTTTGACCAGCGGTGCATCCGTTTCGATGGCGGCTTCCTGTAAGATTTCCCGCGCCAGTTCCGCATCTGCAGGTCGG
>JACMMM010000202.1 GCA_014379065.1 Saprospiraceae bacterium | reverse complement strand
CTTTGGTTGACAAAAGAGCGGTGCTCTTCCGTGAACCGCGCCTTGTGCTCGTCGCTCATGGCCGCGGTGGCCACGCTGCGCGGATAGTGGTAGCCACTGTGCAGCCGAGCCTGGTTCACCAGCGATGCCTTTTGAAAAAGCCGGGCTTCTTTCTCTAAAATTGCCACTTTTGCCCCGCGTCCGGCGAGGTGCAAGGCGGCGTAGCACCCGAAGATGCCCCCGCCAACTACGACAAAATCAAAATGTTCGGCTCTCATCTCAGCGCGTGGCTTTTTATTAAATACCTGCTTTTTTTACAACACTAAGGAACTAAGGGGCACTAAGGGATTATGCTTCACGCCTTGTAAAAAATGCCAAGAGCATTTCTCCTTAGTGGCCCTTAGTTCCTTAGTGTTGTAAAAAAAATTGAACGCAGTATAAATCACCCACAAAAGTTGGAAGTTCTAATGAATATTTGGCAACAGTTTCTGGACGGTCTTTTTGCCACAGGTTGGCTGGAATTTGTGGCAGTGATCTTTGGCATCGCCAGTGTGATGCTTTCGCGGATGGAAAACATTTGGGTGTATCCTACGGGCATCATCAACACGACGGTTTATATTTACCTGAGTATTGTCGGGGGGCTTTACGCCGAGGCGGGCGTTAATTTTTATTACACGGTGATGAGCGTTGTCGGCTGGGCGCTTTGGGCGCAAAAGCGGGAGGGCGAACAAGTGCTGCGCATCACTAAATCTTCAGTGGCAGAATGGCGCAACGCCCTGATTTTCTTTTTTTTATGCTGGGCGACGCTCTTTTTTGTGCTGAAAGAATTTACCAACAGCACGGTGCCGCTCGCGGATGGCTTTGCTTCGGCGGCGGCATACACGGCCATGTGGCTGATGGCTCGGAAGAAGTTAGAAAACTGGATTTGGTGGGGCATCACCAACGTCGCTTCCATCCCGCTTTACTTTATCAAAGGCTATGTGTTCACCAGTTTTCAATACCTCGTTTTTTTGGTGCTGTCGGTGCTGGGGTACTTGGAATGGAGAAGGAGGACTATGAAAGGATGAAGCGATAAAGTTATGAAGTGATCTGCCCCGAACAAAAGCAATTATTAAAACCATCAACAACTTAATATCATGCTACGATACCTCTGTTTTTTGCTCACCATTTTGGGCTTTTCTTGTTCTCCAAATGCCGCCAACGGTCAAAACAAACTCTCTCCCGATGCTTTTGAGGCCATGCTCAAAAACGATACCACGGTTCAATTGCTGGATGTGCGTACACCCGGCGAATTCCATGACGGGTACATCGCTGGAGCGAAAAACCTGAACATCCAGGATGCGGATTTTGCGCAGAGAATCACCCAGTTAGACAAAAATCGCCCGGTAATGGTCTATTGCGCCTTAGGCGGGAGAAGCGCGAATGCGGCAGGGCAGTTTTCCAAATTGGGCTTCCCCAAAGTTTATGACCTGAAAGGAGGTATGACTGCTTGGAAAGAGAAAGGCAAGGCGGTGGCAAATTGATTCGATTGGTTCGATTGGTTTGATTGATTCGATTATTTCGATCCGAAGAAGGAAAAATCCATGCCTTTTTCGGATCGAAATAATCGAATCAATCGAAAAATCGAATCAATCACACCAATCGTAACACTAGCCAAAAAAACGGCAGGCAAAAAATGAAGGCATCAAAGCGGTCTAAAAATCCGCCGTGCCCGGGAAGGAATGTTCCTGAATCCTTCACGCCCACGCTTCGCTTGAGCATGCTTTCAACCAAGTCACCAAGGTTGCTACCGATGGCTGCTACAACGCTTAGCGCGAGCCATTGAGGGAGCGTGAAATCCTTGATGATGAATGACAACCCCCATGCAACCAACACCGTGAGCACCGCACCGCCAAGGGTGCCTTCCCAGGTCTTTTTGGGAGAAATGCGCTCGAAAAGTTTGTGCTTTCCAAACGCCCTGCCGGTCAGGTATGCGCCTGTATCGTTTGTCCAAACTAACAACAGTAATCCAAAGACCCGGTGTGGGATATAATAGTGCGCATCCGGATCTTCTCCAACCGTACACCAATTCCCTTGCGTTTGCACAATAATCGTCAATAATCCCAATGGAATGCCAATGTATGCCAGTGCCAGAAAGTAACTCCCGATATTGCCAAACGGGTTTTTACTGGCCAAAAACATTTCTAACAAGGCCCAGCCAGCAAATAAAAGTGCTGGCATGATGAGCGGCGATATCAGCAGGTTATTTGGAATAATCTCCAACGCATTCCCGCCCAATGACAGGTACACAAGTACAGCAGGTATCGTGCCTGCAATACGGCGGAGGGTCACAAATTGGTCTTCCTGTTTCAGCATCAGCCCCAGCAGCTCCCAGGAGCAGCCAAATGTGATTAGTCCAAAGAGCGCAAAAAACGTGTACTTCCCCCCATAAATCCCCCCCAACATGACGGCGGCAAAAAAGAAAGCGGTAATGGTGCGTTGACGCATGTATTATGAAGTGATGCCCTCCTTCGCTTTAGCTATGGCGGGTAAAAGTGATAGAGTGATGAAGTGATCTGGTGATGGGGTGAGGCCTGACCGCGCCTGCAACTGCCTACTGCCTACTGCTACTGCCTACTGCTACTGCCTACTGCACCTGCCATTCTTAACCCGCTGCCAGAGTTCGCCAAAGGACTTTTTACTCATTTCCATGTTTTCCTTGTTGCGGTTGTTTTGGTGGACATCCCATTCGCCTTTTTCATTTTTGAACACAAGGAAGGGAAAAACATAATTATTGCCCCGAAGCGAATCGCCCAACAAGCCAAAGCGGAGGTCGTTCACCTGCAAGGTATCGCCTCTGTAGGGCGTCACGCTATAATATCCATCCGAAAACCAGCGTAGAAAATAGCCTGCCCGCGAATCAGGCGGCACCTTATCAAGCAGTTGATGATTTTTGGGAATGACAGAGATTGGCTTGAATACTCGTTTGCAGTCATTGAAACCATATTGCCCAAAATAGTAGGCCGTGTCGCCCTCTGCAACGCCATTCCAAACAATATTGTTAAAAAGGGTCGGGTTCGTGTAATACCGTTGATAATGAATGTTTTGGGAAGCCAAGGTTTCCTCGAAGGTGTGGTTTACAACGCTTTTGTGCCAAATGTTGTACGCCAGCAGATAGCCACAAAACCAGGCCAGTCCCGCCCAATTCCACCATGCCCTGGCGGGATTTGATTTTGAAATGCGAGAAGCCACCAAGAGCAAAATCAAAAACGGCACCGTGCAAACCGGATCTATCACCGATACGGTACACCACTGCACCCGCAAGTCGCTGAAGGGTTGAAAAATTTGCGTGCCCCAACTCGTAAAACAGTCCAAAATCGGGTGCGTAAAAATGCTCCAGAAAAAAAGCGACACCCAAGTGCGGTACGAGGCTTCCACCAATTGGAGGTCGCGCTGCCAGTAGTCGCGCCAAAGTTTCCACACAAACCAGCCGCCCAACACCAACGTCGGCACCAGCGCGTACCAACTCAAGCCTTCGCCCATCATGACCGGGATAAAGTTGATACCCGCCGCCGCGCCGAGGAAAAAAATGAGCCAAACGGCCATCGCCCCGGCTTTGTAGCCTCGTCGTTTGTACACGTTCGTGCCGTAAAACCATTGCGTCAGTTTGGCCAACAACCAGGGTGCGAGTGCTTCGAACAGAAAAGAGTGCATAAAGCCCCGGTGGAACGAGGTGCTCGCGATCTCGTCCGAAAAAAAGGAGGCAAATACGTCGAGGTCTGGCAGGGTTCCGCCAACAGCGCCCCAAAGCATGGCGCGGTTGCCGATTTTTTTGCCGGCTACGGCTTCGCCGCAAGCAGCGCCGAGTACGATTTGAGTGAGTGAGTCCAAGGTTTATGAACGATGTAAGGATGAATTATGAGAACCAGCCAATATTATTGCTCTTATTGCCTCCTCATCACTCTCCCAATGCCAAGGTTCTAATCCAGGAATATCATTGCCCCCCTTAGCCGACACTTTCTTCTTCCCCGTAAAATGAAAATCTTTCGCCCCAGAAATCGCTGTAATGGCCTTTATATTCTCTGCATTTATGCCCGCCCCCGGCATCACCGCTATGCGGTTGTTCGCTTGAAATACCAGTTTTTGCAGTAATAACCGGCCCTCAAACGCTGAATCAGATTGCCCTGAACTGAGCACTCGCCCAAAACCCATTTCAATCAATTGCTCTAAAGCCTCCGCCGGATCAGGTGTGAAATCAAAAGCCCGATGGCAAGTCACTTCCAAGCTTTCGGCGGCGGCTTTCATCGCCTTCATTTTGGGCAAATCAAGCAAACCTTCTTCTGTGAGCGTACCCACCACTACGCCTGCTGCACCGGCTTCACGGCACAGCCGGATATCGTCCAGCATAATCTCCAACTCGGGGTCAGAATAACAAAAATCGCCCTCACGAGGACGAACAAGCACATGAACGGGAATGACCAATGCCCGAATCGCCGCACGAATCAGTCCCAAAGACGGCGTTAACCCACCCGCGTCCAAAGCTGAGCAAAGTTCAATCCGATCTGCCCCGGCGCGTTGCGCTGCAAGGGCAGATTGAATGTTGACAGCGCAAACTTCAAATTTCATGGGGCAAAAATACTATCTTTGACAATGCTTCCAGTGTTACCTTCGCACATCCGACCGAACCGATAATCACTATGAATCCCCGCATCCTGTTCACCCTTTTTGGGCTGTTCTTTTGCTTTGCACCCGCCACTGCGCAGGATCTGCATTTCTCTCAATTTTATCTCAATCCTATGCACCTGAACCCCGCTTCCACGGGCGTTTTTCAGGGCAAATGGCGGGTGGCCGGACTGTACCGTTCACAATGGCGCACCGTACCCGTAGCCTACGAAACCTATTCAGTGTCAGCAGATTGGAAGGCCATGCAACGCGCCAAAAGCCTTGTCTCGTTTGGCATATTGCTCCAAAAAGATCAGGCGGGTGATGCGAACCTTTCTTGGGGTCAGGGTGGCTTGAACATGAGCGTAGCGCATGCTATCGGCAAGACAAGTGCGGTATCCCTTGGCTTTGGTTTAGCAGCCGTGCAACGCAGTGTTGACATCAGCCATTTGAAATTTAGAAACCAATGGGCCAACGATTTTTTTGACCCTTCCTTGCCCTCAAAAGAGCCCTTTGGCCGCTCCTCTGGCCTCGCTCCTACCCTTTCCACAGGGCTTTTATGGCATTATCAGGCCCTTGAATCACGCAACCAGGCCAAACTTGGTATAGGTGTCTTTCATATCAATCGGCCCGTAGTAAGTTTGGGGGGTATTGACGAAGCAAAGCTGCCCGTCCGCAGCGCTTTTTTTTCCGAGGGGGTTTATCAAATTCGGGAAAAATCAGACATCGTTGCATTTGCTGCGGCACAAAGCATGAAAAGCACAAAAGAAATTGTTATTGGGGGCGGAATACGCCAAATATTGACAACAGGTCTTGCCAACAATACCTCCGTCAGGGCTACTTTGGCCACGCGATTGGGCGATGCCATCATCCCTGCGGTGCAATTGGAACGCAACAATTGGTTGGTTGGGATCAGTTATGACTGGAACACGTCAAAGTTCAATGAGGCCACTGATGGGCGAGGCGGCATAGAAATTGCAGTAGTATGGCGAGTAGTTCCAGTTCCGGTTACAAAAGTTGTTAAATGTTGTCCCGTGTTTTGAAAAACAAACCAAAAAAAGCAATCGGTACGTTAGACCCTCCCCTTTCCGGTTGTAATAGAATGAACTACTATGAAAAAAGTCTTTTTAATCTTAGCCACCCTTTTCGTTTACACCAATCTGGCGGCCCAATCGCTCCGCTCGTACGAGCGTGCTGGTGATGAGGCTTTTAGGAATAAAAACTATGGTGCAGCCGTCCAATATTATGGCGACGTATTAAAACGCCACGAAGAGGATTTTACCCTTTGGTGGAAATATGGCGAAAGCGCACGGATGTACCAATCCTTTCCTGAAGCCGAGCGCTCCTACCAGAAAATATCCACCTCTCCCAAGCACAAGGAAAAGCACCCGCTCGTAGACTTCCGCATGGCCGAGGTGAAAAAGAACCTCGGCGATTACAACAGCGCGATTTCCTATTTTGAGAAATTCTTGGCTGAAAAGCCTCAAAAGGCTGACCCTTTGTTTTTTCAAAAAGCACAGGCTGAAATTGAATTTTGTCAAGCAGCCAAAACCCTTGCGGCTTCGCCAAATGGTGTAGAAATCAAGCACTTGGGTAAAGAAGTCAACAGTGCCTGGAACGAATTCGCCCCCACAGTAGTAGGCGACACTTTGTTTTACACCTCTAACCGTTTTGACAAAAAAAGCGGTAAAGACAAGCAAAAAACCAAGCTACACAAGGTTATGTTCGCTGCCAAAAACGGGCGCGGGCGCGAACCCGGGCACGGTTTCCCAGCGGCAGACACGGCACATATTGCCCACACTGCTTTTTCGCCCGACGGCCACTATATGTTTTTCACGGTCTGCAAAGACCTGAACGCCTCCGACAAACGCTGCGAACTCTGGCTCACGGTCATTGACCGCCGCAACCGTTGGCTGCCCCCTATCCGGCTTCCCGAGCCCATCAACCTCAAAGGTTATACGGCTACGCAGCCAAGCATCGGCTACGACAAGGCAACACAAGGCCCGGTACTGTGGTTTGCCAGCGACCGCCCTGGTGGCAAGGGCAAACTCGACCTCTGGAGCCTTCCGCTCGACACCAATTTTTTCTGCCCTTGCAACCTGCCGCTACCTGGCAAAAAATTGGGCGCTTTGCCCGCATTTCAGACGCCTATAAATGCTGAATCGTTGAATACGCCAGAAAACGAGGGCACCCCGTTCTTTTATGCAACCACCCAAAAACTGTATTTTAGCTCAGATGGTCTGCCGGGCTTGGGAGGCTACGACATCTATGTCGCCGATAAAATGGATGGCAAATTTTCCACGCCGCAAGATGTGGGGCCGGGCCTCAATACCAGTTTCAATGATCTCTATTTTTTCCTGAAACCAGATGGCCGAAATGGCTATTTGAGCAGCAACCGCCCTGGCGCGTATTACCTCGATGAAAAAACAAAGGCAGCCTGCCACGATATTTTTTCTTTCAAACTCCCTCCCCCTGAAAAACCCGTTCCACCGACTTCCGACACGATGCCTTCGCTGGCTGTCAAGAAGCCTGACTTGCCGCCTCCCCCTCCCACACCCACGCTCCCTCCTGTTCAACCGCCTAAACTGACAGATTTCAACGGCTTGCCGCTCTATTTTGACAACGACGAGCCAGACAAACGCACCCGTCGCACTGCCACCAAAAAGAGTTACGAAGAAACCGCGCAAACCTACCTCGACCGCCAAAACGAGTATCGGGAGCGTTTTGCGGGAAACGTAGATGGAGTAAAATCAGACATCGCAGAACAGCAGGTAGATGATTTTTTTGAAAACGAAGTCCGCCGAGGCTATGATCGTCTCAGCCAACTTTCCGAGCTGCTCCTAAGCAAGCTGCAAAGCGGCGAGGCCATCGAAGTACTCATCAAAGGTTTTACCAGCCCCCGTGCCGAGAGCGATTACAACTTCAATCTCGGCAAGCGCCGCGTGAGCAGCTTGCGCAACCACTTTGAGATTTGGTCCGAAGGGGTGCTGCAACCCTATCTCCGTGCCGGGAAACTGAAAATCACCGAGACCAGTTTTGGCGAAACCACGGCCCACGCGAATGTGAGCGACAAACTTGGGGATGAGCGCAACTCTATTTATCATCCTGATGCGGCGAGGGAAAGGAGGGTGGAGATTGTGGAGGTGCGGGTGCAGAGGTGAGCACATTAAGTTTTTTCGCTCTTCCCGCCTCGCCAGGTGTTCTCCCAAGCACAATAAGGTAGCCCCCGCCGCGCCTGTGGTCTTTTGACCCAGCGCCTCTTCAGTAGGGTATTGAGGCTGAGGAACTTTTTTCAGT
>JACMMM010000201.1 GCA_014379065.1 Saprospiraceae bacterium | reverse complement strand
TTATTGCAGGCGCGAAGTACAAGGGTGAATTTGAAGAGCGCCTGAAGGCTGTCATCAAAGAAGTGGTGGATTCCAATGAGCAGGTCATTCTGTTTATTGACGAAATCCACACACTGGTCGGCGCAGGGGGTGGCCAAGGCGCGATGGACGCGGCCAATATCCTGAAACCCGCCCTTGCACGCGGGGAACTCCGCACCATCGGCGCCACGACATTGGACGAATACCAGAAGTATTTCGAGAGCGACAAGGCACTAGAACGGCGCTTCCAATCCGTGTACGTGGATGAGCCAAGCGTGGAAGATACGATCAGCATTCTACGGGGTATTCGTGAAAAATATGAGAATTACCACAAAGTGCAAATCCTCGACGAGGCACTCATAGCTGCTGCCGAACTTTCGCACAGATATATTTCAGAGCGAAAATTGCCGGATAAAGCAATTGACCTGATTGACGAAGCAGGGGCTAAACTCCGCCTCGAACTTGATTCTGTACCTGAGGATGTGGATAAACTGGATCGCCAAATGCGGCAACTAGAGATTGAGCGTGAGGCCATTAAACGCGAAAAAGACACGAAGAAGCTGGAGACGATGAACAAGCAAATCCAAGATTTGCGCGAAAAACTGGATGACCTCCGGGCCAAATGGACTTCTGAAAAAGAAATTGTAGAAGCCATCCAAACCAGCAAGCAAAAGTTGGAGGAACTTCATATCCAATACCAACGCGCCGAACGAGAGGGCAATTTGGAGGTTGCATCCAGGATCAAATACCAAGACATCCCTGCCCGCGAGGCCATGCTTAAAGCAGCCGAGGAAAAACTTTCGGCCCTTGCACCGGAGAACCGCATGACAACTCAAATCGTGACTTCCAACGACATTGCCGAAGTAGTGGCGCGTTGGACGGGCATACCGTTGGCTAAAATGATGCGCGGAGAACGCGAACGGCTCTTGCACCTGGAAGCGGAAATGCACCAACGCGTAGTGGGTCAAGATGAAGCCGTAACCGTTGTAGCCGATGCCATTCGCCGTAGCCGGGCAGGATTGAGCGATCCGGAGAAACCCATCGGCTCGTTTATCTTTTGCGGCCCTACCGGCGTTGGAAAAACGGAGCTCGCCAAAGCCCTTGCCGATGTCCTATTTGACGATGAAAAGGCCATCACACGGATTGACATGAGTGAATACCAGGAAAAACACAGCGTTTCGCGTCTGGTAGGTGCACCTCCAGGTTATGTTGGTTACGACGAAGGAGGGCAACTCACGGAGGCGGTACGCCGCCGTCCCTACTCGATCGTGTTGTTGGATGAAATCGAAAAAGCGCACCCCGATACGTTCAACATCTTGCTACAAGTGCTCGACGACGGGCGCTTGACCGACAACAAAGGCCGAACCGCAAATTTCAAAAACACGATCATTATCATGACCTCCAACCTTGCCAGCGACCGCATCATGGATGTGTTTGAAGGTTATGAGGAATTGCCCGAAAAGCGCAAACACGAGGCACTGGAAAAAGCAAAGGTAGAAGTGATGGATGCGCTCAAAATGAGCCTTCGTCCAGAATTCCTCAACCGGGTAGACGAGGTGGTCGTGTTCCAACCGCTGCAAAAAGACCAGATGTCCTTGATTCTCAATATTTTGATGAAAGACATCCGCGAAATGCTGACAAAACAGGAATTGAAACTCGAATGCACAAAAGATGCCTCTAAATTGCTGGTGGACCACGGTTTTGACCCACAATTTGGCGCGCGCCCACTAAAGCGTACGCTACAACGTGAACTCATAAATGAACTCGCCCGTCACTTGCTCGCGGGCGACTACCAAAAAGGCGATACCGTTTTGATTGATGCGGATAGCGCGGGTTTGCTTTTTGGTCGGAAGTCGGAGGTAGATGGGAAAGAGGTTGTATCGAAGAAATTGGCGGAGGTGTAGGAGGATTGTAGGAAAAGAGAGGAGGGGGCCACCAACTGCCAATAAAGATTTGCCCGGAAAGACGATTTTTTGTATTTTTGTCCAAAATTCACGCAAAAATGGCTACATCAGAATCCATTTCAAAAGAAGCACTGCTCCGTGCAATTGGCGAAATTCCGACGGAAAACCTTTCCATTGAAGCCATAGCGGATAAGGTCGCTCGGCTTCTAAATGTACAAAATAGCAATGTCCAAACGCCTAAGCAGCCTGCAAAATCACTAGTCGAAGTCCGCCGTTTGTTCAAAAACTATGTTTCTGGGAAAAGAAACCCGCCCAATAGAAAGCCCGTTGACGCAGAAACTTATCGCCAAAACCTTCTGAAAATTTCGGTTTGGTCAGAAGACGATGTAAAGGTTTTTGATGAAAACCGTAAGCATTTCAACAAATAACCGTAACTTTGACATGGATTTATGCACAAATCGTTTTGGACGTTAGGTGCGGCGCGGTTCTTGGTTTTCAGGAAAATAGCACGTTACGTTTGTGAAAAATCTAAAATCCGTAGGCTTTATCGCTTGCGGATTTTTTGTTTATAAAAAGTCAGTACGGCCAGTTCCTTTCGCCGTACACGAACTTCTTCAACAAAAAAGAATCTAAAAGCCTCTAATTCAAGTTTGTAAACAATCATAGTGTTGCCAATTTTGCTTACCTCAATCGAAACCACTTTGCCTGTTTCCACCACCCGTTCAATCAACAAAAAATCCTCCACCACAACCCCAATCTGCCCCCGAAGCGATTCGGTTTTGTGGTTGGCGTGATTTTTGAAAATGTGCCTGACTGCGAAGTTGTCTAATACCCGGCGATAGCCCGTCAAATCAATGCCAGACAGTTCCAAAATTGGAACCGCCTGTTCAGCATTAAGCTCGTAGAACTCGAAAACCAACTTGGCATTGGTTTTGTCAGCAAGTGCACTGTCAATAAAATCGAAGAGCGTGGTTTTCATTTGCAAGATTGGTTCATTACAAAAGTAA
>JACMMM010000200.1 GCA_014379065.1 Saprospiraceae bacterium | reverse complement strand
CGCGCAGCGCAGCGGTCGCGGCGCGGTTGTGGGGCGTGTGCCGCAGCAATTTTTCCGCGTAGCGGATGATGTTGAGGTAATTGTTGCGGTGGTAGCCGAGCACGCGTTTGCGCTGGATGTAGTTGCGCATGGCATCTAGGTGCGATTGGAGTGAGTCAAGTTCGCCGAGGTCGAAGTAGGTTTTCAGGAGCAGCGTTTTGGCGGCTAGGTTGTGGAGCGGATCGCGGTAATTGGCCTTTTGGAGGAGCTCGAGCACATGGTGATGCTTGCGTTCGGCATAAGCGAGGCGGGCAAGGTTGAAACTGAACACGCTTTCGCGATAGCGGCGTTCCAGGCGGTTTTTGTACACATTGATAAAGTAGCGCACCCAATCTAACGCTCCTACATGCAGGCCAATCGCCACGATGTTGTGATAGGTGAAGCGAGAGAGCACCCCTTCTTCCAAGAGGTGGTTTTTGCTTAACCCATATTTGTAAAGATCAAGCGCTTCGCCGTAATAATGGGCATCGCCGGCGTTGAGCCGCCGCACACAGTAGTTGATGGCTAAGATGAAAAGTCCGTGAAGTTCTTCGGCAGAAAACCGGTCCCCGTCGTAGAGCAATATTGTCTTAAACCTTTGAAAATGAATTTCATCTGAAGGGTTTCTGAGCATCCGGTAGCAATGGAGGTAGACAGCAACAGCGGGTAAACGTGCGAATTCACCCTGTTCGGCACGCTCCACCAGTTCTGCTTCCCAGCCTTCTTCCGTGTCAGACTTGTACACAGTTTGGTGGGCAGCGAGGAGGCATACAATCTGTAATTTTTTGGAGAGAAAAACGGTGTCAATTGATTTGCCCGCACTGCGAAGGAGCGATACATCAGTCGGGTTTTCAGGGTAGGTTACTTGGTGGGATTCCCAGTCCAAAAGGTACAGCCACCCATGATATTCGGCATTGCGGAGGTGCTGGGCTTCTATGGCTTTGTCAAGGTTTTTGCGCACGCGCTCAAAAGCGGCAGGCATTTTGCGCTTTCGATAGGCGGTGGCGAGTTGGATTTGTGGCCCTAATGGGTTAGAGATGAGTTCCTTCACTGCGAGGTATTGTTCCAGCAATCCGTGGAGGTAACTCATCAGAAGGCGGAGTTTTTGTTCCTCGAACGGTGTGTCTTTACCAAAAACCTTTCCCCACGCGCTGTCTTTGGTCGTTTCGCCGCCGGATGCGAGGTGCTCGAAAAGCAGCAACACATCCTGCCGTTGGTTGAAAAAAGGAGACTGAAGGAATTTACGGACTTCTCGGGCCTCGATGGAGGAGAACGAGCGGGTGAGAGAAAGTAGGGCGCTTTTTTCCATAGGTTTTGGTTTGCTCCAAAATCTATGAGGTTTTAAAAACCTCATAGGTTTCAATGAATTGGATTCTTATCCGATGTGGGCAATGGATTTGCAAAATATTTTCTCGCCCCAAAATTGAAAAATTTCCACTATTGTTCGATAATATTTTGTTTAAAAAATTGATTTTCAATGTTTAAAAATTAATTCGTTCAAAAATTGCTCTACAAATTGATTTTTTTGATGTTGTTGGGCGAATTTCCCCGCCGCACTTTTGTATCGTCAAAAATATCTCTTGGCCTTTTTGACAGAGGGCGCCCTCTCCCCCGCTTGGTCAAATCACTATCACCTACTTTTTCTTTTAAAAAATTCTAATCCTATGACACATTTTTTCTCCTCTCAGAAGTGGCGCGCGATCATCGCATTTTCGGTGCTGCTCCTGTTTGCGCCTAAATTGTATGCTCAATGTAATCCCGATATAACGCCACCTACTTGTCAGGCTCCGGCCGATGTTAACATTTCCTGCGAAGCTTTCGATCCCAGTTTGTTGAATTATGGCACTGCAACAGCGAGCGACGACTGCTGCCTCGACCACGTGACCGTGACGGTGAATTATGCCCTTTTTGACACGATTTGCAATAAAGGAACCATCACCCGAGTGTTTCAGGCATTCGACTGTAGCGGCAATTCCAGTACACTAGGAGTAGCCTCCGCCCTTCAAACCATCGTGGTCAATTACGAGCAGCATTATTACATCAAATTCCCCAACGACGTGATAACTACTGTTAGCGCTAACCCCACGGGCGATTTTGGCCAGCCGGTTTTCTTTGGGGAAGACTGCGAGCTATTGGCGCTCTCCTACGAGGATGAGGTTTTTTTAGACCAGCCAGATTGCGATTATAAAATCCAACGCACCTGGTCCGTCATCAACTGGTGTACATACGATCCTGGTCTTCCATTTACAGATGTACCCAACCCCGAGCCAAATGCGATCATCAACCACCCTGCCAACCTGCCCGGCCCAATCGTGTCAGAAGCAGGCACTTTGCCGCCATGGGCTCCTACCATTGTAAAAATCAGCGCAGGCGACCCTAACCCTACCAATTTTTCCAGCTTCTGGAATGCCAATGCAAATCGCTATCGTTACCCGCAAACCATCAAAATCATTGATACGTTTTTCGTGGCCGTGCGTGGCAAAGTATTCGCGGATTCATTGGTGAATTGTAGCTACGACAATGGCGAATCGCTGCTGCAATTGTGGACAGTGAAGGCTACGGGGCAAGTAACGGGCGATATTGTTGAAGCCTTCACCGATGTGAATGGTGAATATTTGATCTTGATGAATGGATTTGATACGGTAGTGAATATTACCCTGGCCGCTTCCTCGAATTTTGGCCAAAATTGCCAAACGGATTACACAGTGAATGTAGCCATTGGCGAAACTGCGATACAAGATGTGCCCGTCCACCTTGAACAGCGCTGTGGTTTGCTTTCTGTTGGGATCGCTGCCGTCCGCCTGCGCCGGTGTTTCACGAACGATTACAAGGTGCAAGCCTTCAACCTCAGCAGTGAGACAGTGGAAGACGCTTATGTGGAGGTCACCTTAGACCCTTACCTGAATTACACTTCCAGTTCAATCCCTGGAACACTGGTCAGTGGCAATACCTATGCTTTCCAGTTGGGTGATATTGCAGCGGGTGATTTTCGCAATTTCACGATCCACTTTGATGTTTCTTGCAATGCTCCCTTGGGTGCTTCACACTGCACAGAGGCTCGTGTTTATCCATACGATGACTGCCGTGGAAATTCAAGCTGGAGTGGGGCAGACGTGGACGTAACTGCTACCTGCGACGGAGACTCCGTACGCTTCGCCATCAAAAATATTGGAGACGGTGGAATGACCGAACTCCAGGATTTCGTGGTGGTCGAAGATGTGGTGATGCGTCAGTCGGGCACTTTCCAACTGAGTATTGGCGAGACCCTGAATTTTAGCCAAGCTGCCAACGGAAGCACCTGGCGTTTACAAGCCGGCGAAGAACCGCTTCACCCTTGGGGCGGCCTACAAGCGGTGGCGCTGGAAGGTTGTGGAGGCTTGAACAATGTAGGCCTCGTCAACCTTTTTCCGCTAAGCGACCCTGACCCCTTTGAAGCCATGGATTGCATGGAGAATATTGGCGCTTACGACCCGAACGACAAGCAGGGTATCCCAACAGGTTATGGTACCGAGCACTTTATTGAGAAAAATACCGATATCGAATACATGATCCGGTTCCAAAACACGGGTACGGATACGGCTTTCACGGTAGTCGTGCTCGACACACTCCAGCATAATTTAAATGCAGCATCTGTCCGCATTGAAGTTGCAAGCCATCCTATGGTATTTACCTTATTGGATGGCGGGGTATTGCGCTTCGCATTTGACAACATCTTGTTGCCCGATTCTAATGTCAACTACGCTGCATCGAACGGTTTTGTCAAATTCCGCGTCGAGCAAAAACCTGATCTCCCAGACGGAACTCTCCTTGAAAACAGCGCGGCCATTTATTTTGATTTCAACGATGCGGTGATAACCAATACCACATTCCACACCATCGGCGACCACTTCATTTCCGTCAGCACGGACGATATCGAAAACGACGGTCTGATCAGCGCCTATCCAAACCCCGCTTCCGATGCGGTGGTTTTTGACCTAAAAAATTGGACTGACGCAGGAAGATTTGAACTCTCCAACAACCTCGGCCAGCAAGTTGCTGCTGAACGGTTTACGGGAAAAAAATTCCGTTTTGAAAGGAAAAGCCTCCCGTCGGGTATTTACCATTTCCAAATCACGGCAAATAGCACAAAAACTGCCACAGGGAAAATCATACTCAAATAAGCATACAAACCGGTAGATTATTTTTTCTCAGTAACTTTAAGAGCCGCTCTGCCCCGAAATGTCGGTGGCGGGGCGGTTTTTTTTACCAAACGCTGGCGCTACCAAAATGTCACCGCT
>JACMMM010000199.1 GCA_014379065.1 Saprospiraceae bacterium | reverse complement strand
GGATACGCATGTGGTGGGGCAAATCCTGGCCCTAATGCCCGTCATTAGCGGCTCGAGCACTTTTTGCATGAATGACAGTACTTTACTTGATGCAGGGGCCGGCTTTGCGATGTACGATTGGTCCACGAATGATACAACCCAAACCCTGTACGTTAGTGCCGTAGGTACTTATACTGTAACTGTCACTGATATAAATGGCTGTTCGGGTACAGGTACTAAATCGGTTACGCAAAGTAATACCTTAATGACGACCATCAGTGCACCCATGGGTTTATGCCCCGGTGCCAGTGCACAATTGGACGCGGGGCCGGGCTTTGACCAATACATGTGGTCAAACGGCGGAACAAATCAGACCATTATGATCGGTACAGGCGGTGCCTATGCGGTTACCGTTTCAAAAAATGGAGGGTGCAGCGGTACAGCCTCGGTACAGGTCACCTCATATCCTACAGTAACTGCCTCCGCAACACCGTCGGGTAGTCTCAATTGCAACGCGGCTCAAATTACGCTGATGGCAACAGGAACAGGGCTTACATATCTGTGGAGTACTGTAAATGGTCATATCCTCAGTGGTGTATCTTCAGCCAATGCTGTAATAGATAAGGGCGGTGATTACCAGCTTATTGCGACAAACAATAATGGTTGTACCGCTACCTCGGTCTTAAACGTTGCCCAGACCGGGATACCTGTCACTGGCATTGAAGTGGAGGTAGCCAACATCACATGTTTTGGAAACAACAACGGGATGCTGACGGTCACAGATGTCGCCACGGGTACTGATCCTTACCAATATGCCTTGAATCCAGGAGGTGTTTTCCAGGATGATAACACTTTTGATCAATTGTCACCCGGCACGTACACCCTCGTCGTACAGGGCAGCGACGGCTGTACCGGGCAACAAACGGCAACGATAGATGCACCGAATGGTAACCTTGTGGTGAACATCCCCAAACCCGGACAGATCAAGCCAAACGAATCAGTCAATCTGGAACCAAATATCAGTGGCGGTTCTATTCCATACACCTATACCTGGAAGGGACCTCTTTTGAGCTGCACGGATTGCGAAACCCCAACCGCTAGCCCAGTCTTTACCTCTTTATACTTCCTGACTGTAACCGATATCAATGGTTGTACGGCCTCAACAACCGTTTTGATAGATGTTAAGAGTAACTCCGGGAGCGGCGTCATCACGCCTAACGCCGGAACAAACACGACGCTGACCTTTCCGGAATTGGAAGCCGATTCGGCCAAATATGCCAAAAATGATATTGTCATTTTCAATCGCTGGGGACAGGTGGTGTATAAAAAGGAACCCTATTATAACCAGTGGAACGGTGTAGACCAGGACGGGAAAGAATTACCAGAAGGGACCTATTTTTATTTATTACTCCTGCGGGATGGAGGGGAGGGGGCCAAGTATGGGAATGTGTTGATTATAAGGTAAAGTCCATGTTTCAACCAATTCCCGCTCGTTGCGTTTCAAGGGCACTATGAACAATTTACAAGGAAAAACAGCCCTGATCACCGGGGGCAGCAAAGGCATCGGCTACGGTATCGCCGAAAGCATGCTCCAAGAAGGCATGAACGTGGCCATTACCAGCCGCCATCAGGAAACTGCCGACCAGGCGGCTCGCCAACTTTCCGGCATTGGCCCCGGGAAACTCATCGCCATCGCGGCAGATGTGCGGGATTTGGATGCCCAGAAAAATGCGGTAGCCAAAACGCTCGAAGCTTTTGGCAACCTTGACGTACTCATCGCCAATGCCGGACTGGGCCATTTTGCGCCCATTACCACGCTTACACCAGAACAATGGCATGAAACCATGGACACCAACTTGACGGGTGTTTTTTACAGCCTCAAAGCGGCAGTGGATGCGCTCATTCAATCAAAAGGTTATTTTATCAGCATTGCCAGTCTTGCGGGCACCAATTTCTTCGCGGCGGGCGCCGCCTACAATGCCAGCAAGTTTGGTCTGGTGGGCTTCACACAGGCCGTCATGCTTGATCTGCGAGATGCAGGGGTCAAATGTTCTACTATTATGCCGGGCTCAGTGGCTACTCATTTCAACAACCACGAGCCAAACCCCGCCGATGCCTGGAAAATACAGCCCGAAGATATTGGCCAAATGGTCGTGGACCTGTTGAAGATGAACCCGCGCACCCTGCCGAGCAAGATCGAGGTAAGGCCCAGTCAGCCGGGGAAGTAAACAGGAGGAATGTTTACGAATTTTTAAAAACCCAATATTCCTTTGAAATTCCATCAATCAATTTGCTTTTTGGATTCAGCACTCTTTTGCCGGGCGGTAAATCCAACAGTACCAAATGGATATCATTTAATAAAGACTGTGTATCCGAAAAATAACCGTGACCGAGCAAACTTGTATCTACGGTGGAAGCATCTATCGAATCCAACCCGTCTACTATTACAATATCGTCTCCGCCTTCTCCCAATCGGATATAACCATGCCTGATTTTTTTTGCAGCAAGCAATGCGTTGTCTTTATCGGATGCATAAAGGGTGAATTTGGATGCGCCTTTAATCGCAGGTAAAATCTGACTCAAGAATATATCCTTATCCAGATCTGGTGCAGCCAAAATTATCTGATGGATAATGGGATTTGGGAATATACCTTCATTTTTCAATTGCAACAGTGCCTGAGTCAACACCACATTGCCCATACTGTGTGCGATAATGTGCAATTTTTGGGTGCCGGATTGGATCAACAACTTGATAAAAGCGCATAAATGATCGCGTGAATATCCGGCGCTGTCCGAATCTGCGATATATCCGCTGATTGTCCCCAGAGATGGCCATGAAAAAGCCGCTACACCCCCCTTGAAATTCAGATCATAACCCAATTGAGCCGCACGCATCATGGCTTCATCAAATGCTACATTGAAACCATGAATAAACAACAAGACATCTTTTTCGTCGGATTGACCGAGCTTTTGCCGGAGAAGATCTATAAATATGGCCTCTTCGGTCTGTTCATTGGATAGGATGGTAAAATATTTTGCCGGACTTTCATTAAAAAATAATTTATTGAACCAGCCTGGTCGCTCTATTTGACCCAATTCATGCTTCAAAGGAATACTAATATTGCAATAACCAAGGTTTAAGTTTTTATCCCTGGCGCCTCCGTAAGCTAATTTATTTGATTTCTGCAGCGCAGCTCGGTTGGTTCCGTATAGGACAGAATAAGTAATGTAATCCTTTTTTAGAGGATTTAAATGAAAGCTTTCCAAGCCGTCATCAACAACCTTTGGATTTTGATGAATATAGTCGTCAAGGTTTTTTTGGATCGCCGCTGCTGAAAAACCGTATAAAAGTTTTTGTTCCGAATCCGCAAGCGCGACCAATGCGGCAAATTCTCCCGTTTCAGAAAACATAGGAGCACCCATAGTAGCCTTAAAATTAAGCGATTCTAGTGTGGATGCATCCATGATAAACCGTTCGAAAGGCCCGGTTTTGCCGGCATTTTTTATGCCTAATACAATTTTGTCGCTGTGCACGATAGACTCGCTACCGATAGTACCTCCATAAAAAACAAATGATTCTTCTTTTGTGTGCATGTAATCAAGCTTGGAAGAAATGGTTTTTTTCTCCCCCGCTGAAATGGTTATTGCACCCAGTTTTACGGCTGTTTGGTTTAATTCAAGCGCCTCTTTAATTTCCGCATAACAAAGGCTTACAGATTCTAATTCTTTGAACGCAGACGCTTCTATTGTTGATGGGTCTACATTCAAAGCATCACTGAAACGCAGCCCGAATAATGGATCGGTTGTCGCCCCCAACGCTTGTCCTGTTTCCAACACGATTTGCAGACTTGACTTACCCGAAATATATTGAACACATACAAAAAACAGCCTTTCTTTATAGGCGATCAGGCAACCCCTTGCGGAACCTGCCGACCTGTGGGTTCCAGCGTCAATCTGGATGGTGTTTAGTGTGGATTTTACCGCGCGGTTGATTAATTCGTTGGATTCCATTCGTATTGATTTTAAAATAATTGAAGTCGGTTGTCCTTGAAAGATAGGGAGACATTCCAAGGATAAGAGTCGTTTTTGGCCCAGCGGGAAAAGCCCCAACATGCTCTAAACGGCTGACAAAATTACATCGTAATGATGACATCTGTCTATAGGCTTCAAACCCAATACTCAACCCGTTCATCCCCAAACAGCTCCGAAAACATTGTCTGTTGTGGCAACTCAAGATAAGGATACACCACCTTCGTCAAATAAAGTCCCTGAGGATGTGCTCCATTAATTATACGCGGCGTCTTTTTGTCGCGCAGGTGGCCTTCAAAATCTTCCAGGCTCATCCTTCCTGTGCCAATCTCCAACAAGCGGCCTACAATTATCCGTATCATGCCAGTTAAAAACCGGTTGGCGTTGATTTGAAACCGAAGGCGTTCCCCGCTTTTATCTACCCACAAATGGGCGGCGCTGACCCGGCAGATCGTATGTTCAAATTTTGCGGGCGATTTGCAAAAAGCGTAATAATCCTCGTATTGCGGTAGCAATTTCACGGCAGCTTTCATGGAATCAATATCCAGATCCATTCCCGCATAGAGCGCGCTGCTGGCCTGCAAAAAAGGGTCCTTTCGCAAATGAATAAAATAATCATAGCTGCGCTGTACGGCATCAAAACGAGCATTTGCCTTATCGGAGACTGGAATGATGTCAAAAACAGTGATATCCGGTGGCAGGGTACGGTTGAGCTTAAACAGCAGTTCATCCACAGCCGTTTCTTCCAAATCTGCATGAAAAAAATACTGACTGGCGTGGACGCCTGCGTCTGTTCGCCCGCAGCCGATGATAGAAGTAGGCGTTTTCAGGATCTTTTTTAAAACGCCTTCTATGACTTCCTGTACGGTCAATGCATTGGGCTGCCGCTGCCAGCCGTGATAGTTGAGCCCATTGTAGGCGATATGGAAGAAGTAGCGTTTGATAATTTTGGGGTTAAAGGTAGTGGATAAAAAAAAATACTGCAGTCTAGGCGCTTATCTTGTCCAGTCAATAATGGACTCCGAATCTTTTCCCAAAGCGTTACCTTTGGGTGACAGCAGTTGCCTTTTGAGAGAGATCTTACAGCGTTTTGAGGCCAGCATGACTCTCGTATAATGTATGGAGCCATGCCAATGCTCTTCTCAAAATACTCAACCTTTTAACCTGATCCGATGCTAATTCGTACTATATTACTTTTCGCAGCCACATATGCTTTTGCTCTGAATTCCCTGAATGCACAGGCTTGTGAATGTACCAATTGCCCACAATTTATGCAGGATCTCTTTGTAGGAGATTTTAATATAAACATTCAAGGGGCAGATAATCCTACCCTTGGACAAAACGGCCAGGGGGTCTGTGGGGTCAACATTCACTTTGACCATACCGCCATTTGCGATATTACGATTACCCTAACCTCGCCCTCTGGTCAAACAATAACGCTGGTGGGTCCTATCGGGCAATTTTGTACGAATATGGGCAATACCGGTACCGACTGGGATATCTCCTTTGTTCCTTGTGGTGGCGGTGCAATGCCAGATCCTGGATTTACCGACCAGTGGCATAACAATCAAAACTGGGGGGGCAACAACAATTATACCGGGAGTTATTATCCTTTTGCTGGCTGCTTAGGGAACTTCACTGGGCCAGTGGATGGCAATTGGGTGCTTACCGTGACCGATGGGCAGGCAAATGATGTTGGAAATTTGTACGACTATGAAATTATCTTTTGCGACCCTAGTGGTATCAACTGTGTATCCTGCGTAGCCGATGCGGGCGCGCTCCTACAGAGTGATATTCAGGAGTGCCCGGGCTCTCAGAATTTGATTTTAAATCTACCGCCCACTTACCAGTCACCAGCAATTCCTCCGCCAAGTGCGGAATATTCCTATGCTTATGTGATTGCAGGCAATGGTGGCGTTATCCTGGATATTGCTGATATTCCAGATTTGAGCAACTTGCCTTCCGGAAACTACACGGTTTGCGGGATTTCTTACCTGACGGCGCATGAAAACCTATTGCCCGTGATCAATGGTATGCTGACTGTAACGCAATTAACCAATCAGTTAAACTCTAACACACCCCCATTTTGCGGGAATGTCAGCACCAATTGTGTGGGGGTAACCATTTACCCTATCCCTCCTGATGTGGATGAAAGCGCAACAATCTGCTCCCCTTCTTGCTATGATTATCTGGGACAATTTTTTTGTCAGACGGGTGATTATACTGTAGATCAGATGGATGCCAATGGGTGCCACTACAATGCTAATTTACATCTTACGGTAAATGCACCCTCGTTTCGATCCCTAACCGAAACTATTTGCACCGGTTCCTGCTCCAGCAATCCGAGCTTTCCAGACGCTTGTAACACAGGGCTTTATCAGCTGACCCTCATGAATGCAGTAGGTTGTGACAGCTTGCTTAGCCTGAATTTGACGGTCATTAGCATTGCTGCGGTCATTCAACCGCCGCCAATGATTACTTGCTCCCAACCTACCGTACAACTTTCCGGACTTGGCTCCACCACGGGTGTAGGCACTACCTATTTATGGACAGCCAGCAACGGAGGAAGCATCAGTGGCGCCAATAATTTGATGAATGCTACTGCAGCAGCCCCCGGAGATTACAGTTTGGTGGTGTGCCGGACCGTTGCAGGCGCTTCCTGCTGTGATTCAGCCGTCGTAACCGTTAGCTCCAGCGGTGCGGTTCCAAATGCACCTGGAATTATAGGGGATAGCCTGATATGTATGGGTATCAACCAGCAATATTCCGTTATGCCCGACCCCAATGCCAGCACTTATACCTGGACGGTTCCAAGCGGCGTCCTGATTGTTTCCGGGCAGGGAAGCAGCTCCATTATGGTGCAGTGGAACAATAATATGGGCGGCGACATTTGCGTAACCGCTGATAATATTTGTGGGTCCAGTCAGGCTAAATGCATCAACGTAGAAGTGATCAATGCCCCGTCGCCGCCTATTATATCAGGTATTCCACAGGTTTGCAAAGATTCCATCGCGACCTATATGATTGCGGATACCATTTTAGGTATAAGCAGTTTTAATTGGCAGGTGCTGGGTGGTAGCATTTTGAGTGGCAATGGTACCGATACCATTCAGGTGCGTTGGGATAGCCTGCAAACATCGGGCAGCGTTTGTGCCACCGCCACCAATGCTTGCGGCCCAGGGGGGCAAAGCTGTTTGGTGGTAACTATAAACTCGGTTCCTGGCTTGGCCCTCATCAGTGGGGATAGTATGCTTTGTGCAGGCACCACAGGGTCATACACCATTCCGGTGCTCAGTACCGCGACCGGGTATTCATGGACAGTTCCGGCAGGTGCGACCATCCTTTCCGGTCAGGATAGCACCGCCATCGTGGTGCGATGGACGGTTGCGCCAGGCGGGAATGTCTGTGTGCAGGGCTTAAATGGCTGCGGCGCAGGACTGCAACAGTGTTTTCCGGTGACCGTTTTTGCCCAGCCGTTGGCCAATGCGGGTGTTGATACTGCCTTATGTGGCATTAGTGTAAACCTCGCCGCAGCAAATAGTATTGTAGGTAGTACGGGAGTCTGGACGAGCATTTCCGGCCCAGGTACCGCCATTTTTAGCAACGATTCTATTATAAATAGCATGGTGGGGGTTGATTCCAATGGTGTTTATCAATTTCAGTGGAAAGAAATCAATGCTATTTGCAGCGACCTGGATACCGTGCAGGTTGCCTTCAATGCTGCCCCCCTTGGCGGAATGAAACAGATTACCTGCGATGGTACCAATCAAAATTTCACTGTCACATTTCCGGTCACCGGCGGCGCGGCCCCATACACAATACCTGGGGGCAGCATCACGAATGGGATTTTCACTTCCAATCCTATTCCCAATGGACAATCTTATTCTTTCAGTATAACGGATTCAAATGGGTGTGTTTCAGCTGCCATCACCGGGGTATTCAATTGTAATTGTGCCACCAATGCCGGTTCCATGAACCAGCAACTGCTCAGCGCTTGCCCTGGCAACTCCGTAACTGCCCAGCCGGCACAGGGCAGTAACTTCGATGCGGATGATATTGGCGCTTTTGTGCTGCATACGGGTTCAGGAGCAAGTTTGGGTACCATCTTAGATGAAAACACAAGCGGCATTTTCAGTTTAATAAACGGCATGGTTTACGGAACCACCTACTATATATCGTTTGTAGTGGGGAATAACCTGAACGGGCTGCCTGATCTGACCGACCCATGTTTATCCGTTACGCCAGGCCAACCTGTGATCTTTTACGACAACCCCATCGCGGATGCAGGTCTGGATGTTTCCGTTTGCGGGTCAGGACTTGTGGTCACTGGAAACATCCCGGCAGGCACTGGTTTGTGGTCGGTAACGAGCGCCCCACCCGGAGGAAGCGCCAGTATTACAAGCCCGCAAAACGCCTCCACTGCCGTCACCGCAAACACGCTCGGCGCTTATACCCTTACGCTTACGGTAACGAACAACGGATGCCAAAATACCGACGATGTGTTGCTCCATTTTTATGACTCCCCGGTAGCAGGTTTGCCTGCCTTGATCTGTGATGGCGCCAACCAACAATTCACGGTCATTTTTGACATAAGCACCGGACAGGCGCCTTTTACTGTAAATAGCCAGCCGGTTGCAGGAACCTTGTTTACTTCAGCACCCATACCCAGTGGAGGCAGCTATAATTTTGTCATTACAGATGGCAATGGCTGTACTTCCACCAATATAAGCGGATCATTTGCCTGCAATTGTGCTACCAATGCCGGGCAAGTAAACCAAACACCCATCACCGCCTGCCAGTCTGATTCTATTAGCGTACAGTTCCTAAGTGGCCAAACGCTGGATACAGATGATGTGGGCGCCTATGTGCTGCATACCGGATCTGGCCCTGCCTTGGGGACGGTGCTTTCTCAAAACCTCAGCGGAACCTTCGGTTATTGGGCTGCTTTGTCTTTTGGAACGACCTACTACATTTCCGTTGTTGCAGGCAATAACCTGAATGGGTTCCCCGATCCGAACGACCCGTGTTTTTCCGTTTCACCGGGACAGCCTATTGTCTTTTTACAAAATCCGACACCGAATGCTGGCATTGATTTCGCGTTATGCGGACTCACTGCAAATATGGCTGCCGCTCAGGGGATGTTTTCCGGAACCTGGACACAGGTGTCTGGTCCGAGTACTGCCACTTTCAGCAACAATCAAAATCCCATAAGTGGTATCGCTGCACCAACGGCCGGCACTTATGTTTTTCGTTGGACGCTGACGAATGGGATATGCAACGCTTTTGACGAGGTTCAGGTAGATTTACGAAGTAATCCTTCCGTAACAGCCCTTACACCGACTTGCAATAGTACCAACACTGGCTACACCCTAAGTTTTACGATCAACAATGGAACGCCCAACTATACCGCAACGGGCCTGAATGGTTCATTTACAGGCAACTCTTTTTCTTCTGCGCTTTTGCCCAACGACGGCAGTTATTCTTTTACTGTCAAAGATGCTTTCGGTTGCTTGTCTCCCGTAATCACGGGTACTTTCCATTGTAATTGCGCTACCAATGCGGGAACCATGGTTACCAATCCATTACTGTTTTGCGCCGATTTACCTGCTACCGCGATCTGGAACAACGATGCCACCCTCGATGGTGACGATGCTGTTCAATTCATCCTGCACGACCAGGCTGGAGCCTCTATGGGAACGGTTTTTGCAACGAATAGCCAACCCGTATTCGCCTTTGGCCCGGGGCTGCAAACCGGTGTCACCTATTATATTTCTGCCATCGCCGGAAACGGATCAGGTACTGGTATTGATCCGAACGATCCTTGTTTGAATGTTGCACCAGGCACCCCCATTCAATGGAAAGCAATGCCTTCTGCCAGTATAACCGGCGATGCAAGCATTTGCAATGGCGGTAGTACGGTGCTGAATATCAATGGCACAGGTACATTCCCACTTGCGCTGAGCTACGACGATGGCAGCGGCACACCCAGTCCATTGACCATTGCAAACCCACAAGCTATTCCCATAACCGTCAGCCCACAAACGACCACGACTTATACCTTATTGACGGTAAGCGATGGCAGTCTGCCGACCTGTTCTGTCAACCTGAATACTAGTGTAACGGTAACAGTTAACCAGCCAGTTAATGCAGGTGCCGCCAACGCTCCCGTAACATTATGCGCTGGCCAATCGCAGTTCATTCAGCTTGGAAACTTGATCAGCGGTGAAGATGCAGGGGGGACATGGGGGGAGACATCTGTTTTCCCATCCAGTTTAGGGGCTTTTGATAAGAATACCGGAAGCTTCAATACCAATGGCCAAATTGCGGGCACTTACACCTTCCGCTATTCCCTGCAAGCCGCAGCGCCTTGTCTCAGTCAATCGACGACCGTTACCGTCACGATACATCCCAGCCCGGTTGCAGATGCCGGGCCAGATCAACTCCTTGATTGCCACCAGGACCTGGCTTCATTGGGAGGACCGGGCACCACACTGGGTAATGGCGTTCATTACAGTTGGACGCTTGCCGGGGTGCTGCTCGACACGTTTGCACAATTGACAAGCGATCAGGCCGGAGCGTACACCCTGCTGGTAAGTAATGCATTTGGGTGTACCCATACAGACATTGCCAACATTACCGTTGACAACGATATTCCAAACGCGAGTG
>JACMMM010000198.1 GCA_014379065.1 Saprospiraceae bacterium | reverse complement strand
TAAAAGGGCGCTAGCCCCGTCTCCGTTTATAGAAATGTTTATAACCTGTAAAGAGCCACGGTACAATAGGATTTTAATTCATATAGTCAATACAACTTGATTTCCAGGGCTTAGCGTCCCATGGATTACCCTGTTAACCCAAGCGCGGAGCCAACAAATAACCAAATCCCCAAATCAACAAATAACCAAAAAGAACTCATTCCACCACCACCTCGTCCACAAAAAGCCAGGCTCCTTCGTTCGCGCCGGGCGAGTCCTTGGGAATGACTCCATAAGTCTTTGCCACGAATTTAAGGTAGCGTCCTTTGGCATTGGGCGTTTCGAGCACCACGTTTTCCACGGTGGCCCCCTCCAATGCATCGGCATCTATTGTTTTGGAAGTCAGGAGTTTGAAGTTTGTGCCGTCGTCCGAGATGTACACTTCTGCGCCTTTTGGAGGCCAAATCCAAGAGGCTTTGGCGTTCACGAAATTGAACGAAACTTTGCCAAATGCCGTGGATTGTCCAAGGTCAATCACGGGGTCAAGGTCGTGGTTGACTAGGCCCACCCAGCTGTTCCAGGTCTTGATGCCACCCGTCACCCCGTTGGTCAGTGCGAACTCGTCGCCACCCGTGTATAGATCGGGTTTGCGGGGCAGGACGTAAGATTTTCCAATGGCTTTGTGGATGGTGTACTGCACGGACATCGCCTTCCCAAGCGCTTTTGATTTGCCAAAAACCGCTGCTTTCAGCGTCGTCGTTTTGGTGATTGGGACGGGTGAAACGTACTTGGGCGCATTGAGCGAGGGCGGCTTTCCATCGCTGGTGTAACGGATTTCGAGGCTGGGGTCATTGGCCTTCAATGTCACCTTATTGTTTGAAAAAGAAGCTGTTACATCGTAAAAACTACGGGCAAATTTCAGCCCCGCCGCGTCGAGCCGGTTCATGTGCGGCTGAATGCGTTTCGAAAAATCCGTCCAATTGCGCTTCCCTTTGGGCGACCACACCGCCTCTGCCAGTGCGCAGGCACGCGGGAAAGCCATGTATTCTACCTGTTCGGATTTGGGCATGTATTCTGTCCACACATTGCCTTGTGCGCCAAGAATGTGCTTGGCTTCTTCGGGCGAAAGTGCTTCGGGTATCGGCTCATAACTATATGCTTTTTCAAGCGTAGTGAGGCCCCCTTGTGCCGTTGGCTCGGTAGCAGGGTCGCTCTGATAATGATCGAAATAACAATGTGTGCCCGGCGACATGATGGCATCGTGCCCGGCACGGGCTGCTGCAATGCCGCCTTCGATGCCGCGCCAACTCATCACGGTGGCTGTGGGCGCCAGTCCACCTTCAAGGATCTCATCCCAGCCGATGATTTTTCGGTTGTGAAGCGCGAGTGTTTTCTCCATTCGGCGAATGAAATAACTTTGGAGTTCGTGCGCATCTTTCAGCCCTTCATCTTTCATGCGTTTTTGGCATTTTGGGCAGGCTTCCCAGCGTGTTTTGGGGCATTCGTCGCCACCAACATGTATGTAGGTGCTGGGGAACAACTCACAGACCTCTGCCATCACATCGTCGAGAAAGGCGAACGTTTGGTCATTGCCTGCACAAAAAACATCTTCAAAAATGCCCCACTCAGTGGCTGCTTCGTACGGCCCACCTGTGCAGCCAAGTTCAGGGTAAGCCGAAAGTGCGGCCAAAGCATGGCCCGGCATTTCGATTTCAGGTATGACCGTGATGAAGCGCTTTTTGGCGTATTCTACGATGTCCTTGATTTCACGCTGGGTATAAAAACCGCAGTATTTTTTTCCGTCGAAGCGGTGCGGCATATCGTTGTAATGGCCAATCAAAGTTTCCTTACGACAGGAGGCAATGCGCTGTAGTTCGGGGTATTTTTTGATCTCGATGCGCCAGCCCTGGTCATCCGTCAAGTGCCAGTGAAAGGTGTTGATCTTGTGCATTGCCAGCATGTCAATATATTTTTTGACAAAAACTGGCTGAAAAAACTGTCGGCTCACATCGAGGTGCATCCCCCGGTACGCAAATCGCGGGGCATCCTGAATGAGGCAAGCCGGGGCAACCCATTTCACGCTGCCATAGCTGTGGGTACCCCCGAATTCTTGAGGCATGAGTTGGCGCAGCGTTTGCACCGCGTAAAAAGCCCCGGCAGCCGTCTTGGCACGGATAATAACCGCATTGGATTTTACCTCCAACGAATAGCCCTCGTCAGACACGATGCCGGCATCAGGGAGGAAATAGATGGAATTGCCTTTTGCTTCCTTGAATTTTTTAAATGGCTGGCTTACAAGGCGGTAGCCCGTGCTGGTAGCCGCCATTGCCATGAAAAATTGCGCAGGAAGTTCCCAATCTGGCTGACCCTCCGGAACAAAGATCTTGGTGTTGTTTTTCAAGGTAAAAGCACCCTTTTTAGCCTCAATGCTTTGAGGCAAAGGAATGATATTGAAGGGGTTAGGGGCGGGCTGGCAGTTCGCAAATAGCGGGAAGAGAATGGTTAGAGTCCAAATTCGTGACTTCATAGGTGGTTATCGTCTATTTGCCCGCAAGATAAAACCCCTTGTCAAGTCAGCGTCAAATTTATCTTTTCTTAATTGCATTGATATTTACATCAAAAGGATTCCTCAATTTTGCGGGCAATGGACTTTTCAAAAATTCTTGATCAATTAGCACCCATCGCCCAGCATTTTGATGTGTCCATGCTGGATTATCTCGAGGTGATCGCTGCACATACCACTGTGCGTCAGCTCCGGACAGGAGACCAATTTCCTATTGTTGGATACGAAGACCATCAGGCAGCCTATATAGTGGAAGGCGTTTTTAGAGTCTATTCAGTTGATGCTACAGGGAAAGAAACCATCATTCGTTTGCCCGCAGAAGGGGATTTTACGATGTACATAGAGAATTACAAAACGTTCAATCCAGACATAAACTATCACTGGGAAGCAATAACGGATGCCACTATTCTAACATGGGGGAAAGATGATTTGGAGTTTCTTGTGCAGAATATACCCAGCTGGTATTTTTTGACTTTGAAGATTTTACAGACAATTACCCTGCGGCTTACCATTGAACGGGGCGAAATGTTCAATGATGATGCCACCACCCGCTATATCAAGTTTTCTGAGCGATATCCTCACATTATCGCACGTGTACCACTTCGTCAGGTGGCAAATTACCTGGGCATTGCTCCCCAATCGCTCAGCCGGATTCGTCAAAATTTGACAAAATCTTCAAACTAATTAACAAATGTTAATGCAATGTCAGATACTTGTCTGACTTTTGTACCTAATTAAAGTTTGACAAAAAACACAATAAGCGACCGACTGGGACAAATAACAAATTAAACACCCTCAAAATCGCTTCATTTAAGACTATTTTACGGTAGGAAGAACGACGACTCATTGGTGAAGACCATTGGGTCGTTTTTTTGCCGGTTCAGCAAATCACGGCACCTTCCTGATTCACCAAGGAAAGGTAAATCTGACTCTCCAAATGGTGCTTAGCAAAGGCACGTTGCATGGCAATACTCGCATTTTCGGCCACCAAACTGTTGGCGCAGAGCGCAAAAACCGAAGGCCCAGCCCCGGAAATGCTACAGCCCAAGGCCCCTTCCTGCATAGCAACTTCTTTCACATCGTAAAAACCGGGAATCATTCCAGCCCGTTGAGGCTCAATGATTTCGTCACGGAGGCTGCGGCCCACTAGCCCCAAGTCTCCGTTGAAAAGCCCTACTACAAAAGCCCCCAGATTGGCACTTTGACGAACATGCTTATCCATCGAAACGCTTGGGCTCAATATCGCTCGCGCTTCTCGTGTCCCTAATTCCAGTTTTGGATGTACCACCACTACATAAAGCCCGCGCGGCACATGAAGCCGGTGTATGTCGAAACTGGCATTGTCCCGAATCAACACAATTCCTCCGAGTAGCGACGGTACTATATTGTCGCCTTGCAGGCCTCCTGAAGCCACCTGTTCCCCCGCCCAAGCGAAGGGCAGGAGTTCGCGCTTGCTAAGCCCGGTGCGCAGCAATTCGCTTACGGCCAAAGTGGCTGCGGCCGCGCTGGCGGCACTGCTGCCCAGCCCACTATTGATGGGCATTTTTTTGTGGATCTCCAGTTCGATGCCGCGCCCAGTTTCGCCAAGGTGTTGGAGCAAGCGGAGGACGGCCATCCCCGCTGTGTTTTGCTCGGGTTCGTAAGGCAGTTTGCCACCCGCGCCCGTTATTTTTGTGATGCGCAGGCCAGAGGTATCGCTCTTGCGGGCAATGACCTCGTCGCCGGGGCGCTCGATGGCAAGCCCCAAGATGTCGAAACCGATACCGATGTTGCCCACGGAGGCTGGAGCAAATGCTTTTATTCCCAAGGTGTGAGGGTATGAAATATTGAGATATTGGGATATTGAGATATTGGGGAGCGCAAAGATATTCAGGAATAAAAATAGCGGCGCGAACGACTTACAGAAAGTCATTTGCGCCGCTTTTTTAATTGTGTTTATAATATCTCAATATCCCTGCCTACCGACAGGCAGGCTAATATCCCAATTACTAGCTGTGGAGGCTATTGTAGGGCCTCATTTCTTCGCCCAGCCAGTTGATGTTCCACTCGTCTTTGGGAAGAAGGATATGTTTGGCTTGACGAGTAATTTTTCGGCGAAGGTAGGCAACGGCCAATCGAGGGGATTTGTGCCAGAGGCGACGGAACTTGTTGATGCGGGGTGCTGCCATGATAGAATAGTTTTGTGCGTTATCGGTATGGGTTAAAGAATTGATTACGAGGTCAGTAACGAGATTTCAACCCAAAAAGTTTTATGTTTCAAAAGTATTTTTGGTTAAAAATTTTGAAATGACGCGAATCGGCTAAAAAAGCAGGAGCGCGGTAGACAATGCTTTAAAGACATTGCAGCGTGAACCAGCAGTAGACAAATTTGACAACTTTTAAAAAGTTTCAAATCTCACCCTCGCCCTAAAAACAGCCTGCTTACCTTCGCCGCCCGAAATACTGCAAATTATGAGCCAAATCCTTTCAATCGTCATACCAGCCTACAACGAAGAGCGCAC
>JACMMM010000197.1 GCA_014379065.1 Saprospiraceae bacterium | reverse complement strand
CTGCCTGGTTCATCCTCAGCATGGCCTCGCACCCCCTGCTCGATATGCTCACCAATGGCGGTCGAGGTTGTGCACTCTGGTGGCCTTTTAGTCTGGAGCGGATTTTCTTTCCATGGCGGCACATTCAGGTATCGCCGATGTCGGTGAGCAGTTTTTTTAGTCCGTGGGGACGGGAGGTGCTGGCGAGCGAGGTGCTTTGGATTGGGTTTCCTTGTGTGGTGTTGGTGGCGGTGGCGAGGGTGATGAGGGGGTGACGGGGGCACTCACGCACACCGCCGCCTGCGCTGGCTGGCGGGAGTGCGTTGCTCTTGGAATTATACTTCGCGCTAATAGATTTTGTGCATTTGAACTTGAAATGATTTGAGCATTGCACAAAATCTATTCGTTCGGAGTATAGTTTATACATTTTTATTGTGTACAATTACCTGCCACCACCGCCACCGCCACCGCCACCTCCACCGCCACCTCCGCCGCCACCTCCTCCGCCGCCGCCGCCGTAATATTTTACATATTCCATGTCAACTTTTCGGAATTGGAGGTATTTATCCCCACCAGTAGTTGTGGTAGTTGTAGTGGTTCCACCACCACCACCGCCTTCTAGTCCTTCAAAAAATGATTTATTGTTATTCATCTTCTTTATTTTTATGTTCGGAAAAATAAATTTCAAATCTATCCATTGGGTAAAATTGAAAATTGTTTACTAATTTTTTCTTATCTTTTCCTGCAATTTGCAACCCTTTTTCTGAAATTCTTTCGCACGGAGATTTTCCTCTATCTAAATAAGAATAATCATAAACAATCAAATTGTCGCTATCTAATTCATTATGCAATTCAACAACAAGGCTTTCTGTATATCTTTCTACTTGGCTGAAATACCAATTTTGGTCCACCTTCCTATCTGCCCCCAACTTTTGCCAAATGCAAAAACACAAACGCCAATTTGCCGTACTATTTTCTGAAATTACAAAGGGGATTTCTTGCCTAAAAGTATTTTGATCAAGTTCATGAATGTCTCCGTCAATTAAGATCGTTCGGTTAGACACCTCTCGCTCGTCATAGACTCCCAGATATGAAATATACCCGTAATTTCCATTAACACTACTATCAGGTTCAACTAGGGCTTCCGTTTCAATAAGTGGATAACTAATATCTTTGCACATATTCATTATAGTATTAGTTATCTCTGTGTAAACTTTTATACTATTGGTTTTACTATCATAATCTTTTATTACAACCTTGATTATGGTTTCTGAATGATAGGCAAGTATTTTTTTTATTTGACTTTCTAAATAATTTTTTGCGCTCAACCCAACATTATCACTATTTGCAAGTGAGCGAATTCTAATTGAAAATTCTTCGTCTTCTGGAAGTTTTGTAGATAAAACTAATGCCACAAAACCTATAATGCCAAAAAAAATGATGTCTTCTGAAAGCGATGCAAAATAAGATAGAAAAAAACCAGCACCAATATTATTATCAATTGAAGTCGTCAGTTGAATTCTATAGAAATAGAGAATTATCCAAAAAGCTACGAATAAAATATAGAAAATGACAATGGGTTTGAATCTAAAATATACGGCACTGATTTTTTTTAATATTTTTTGATTGTTCTTCATTTTACCTTTTCTGTATTATTTTTAGTAATTATTGGTTTTGTTTTATAGTTTCCAAGAACTTTGGTTTTACGCAACTCCTCCCATATAGCCGCTATTGCGTGAAAACCCGGTTTGTCACCACTTAATCCACAAATACCCGTTGCGTGAATCCAACCAAAATGGTTGGATTAACGCAACGGGTGAACAGACAAGTAGGAGGGAGACTTTGATTCATTCAACATTTTTTGAAATGTAAAAGTAAGCCTCATCTTCAAATCTCCAAATCATCTAAGGGAATTTTTATTTTTTTCCAATTTAAAGGCTAATTTTTCCGACGGCTTCTACGCCCACATCCTGAGTAATCAAGATAAAATTGAGTTGAAATTTATATTTGCGCCGCATATTTGGCCTTAATTTTACCTACACCTATCCACCTATGACCAACCTCGACAACCCCCAAAACCCACTCGACCATTTCAAGCACGTCGTCGTGCTCATGCTGGAAAACCGCTCCTTCGATAATCTGCTGGGCTATTTGTACAAACCGGGCGATATCCTGCCCAGTTTCCCGCTGGGCAAAAAATTTAGCGGACTGAATTTTGATGGCCCGCATACCAATCCCGTACCGAACGATGTCAAAGGGGAGCATCGTGGCGAAAACATAGCGGTGAGGCCTGTGACGCCACACGACCATTATTTTCAGCCTTATCCCGATCCCGGCGAAATTTACCCGCATGTCAATACACAGGTATTTGGCATAGATCGTCCCGAATCAAACAATGGCAAAACAGACGACAAAATTGTCGCACCGTTCAACCTGCCCGAGGTTGTGCCGCTTAACCCGCCGATGAACGGTTTTGTGAAGGACTATATCAGTGTACTGCGCTCTTTGAAAAATCAAGGGTGGTTTGGCAGGTTATTAAATTGGTTGGGCTGCAACCCCCGCTGGTTCAAACTGAACGACAAATACGATGATTATAAGTCCATCATGGAGTGCTACGAACCTACGCAGGTGCCTGTAATGGCTACTTTAGCAAAAGAATTTGCGGTATTCGATCACTGGCATTGTGATGTGCCAAGTCAAACCTATACCAACCGGGCGTTCTGGCATTCTGCCACGGCCTATAATTTTGTCAATAACAGCCCTGTAAAAAAGTGGATATTCGATCAGTCCGGCGAGACGCTATTTAACCGGCTGCAAGAGAAAGGCATCCCATGGAAGATTTATACCGACAACCCGTTTTCATTAACGGGCATCATTCATTTTCAACAATTGCTTGATTACCATTTTACACATATCAAGAGTTTCAAGCATTTTCTGCAAGATGCGGCAAATGGCGATCTGCCCGCGTACTCTTTTGTGGAACCGCGTTTTTTTACGCCGCACAATGATCAACATCCTTCTTCTTATGATTCCGCGTTGTACGGCGCCTCCTCAACAGGTTCTGTGCTCCTGGGCGAAAAACTGATCTGGCAAGTGTATGAGGCCATCAGAAATTCCAATTCCGAAACGGGAAATAATTGGGAAAACACACTGCTTATCATTACCCACGACGAACATGGCGGTTGCTACGATCATATTCCGCCGCCTAGCGCCGTTTCTCCCAATAACCCGCCCATCGTTGGAGAAGATGGTTTTACATTCGACCGACTGGGCGTTCGGGTGCCGATGATCATGGTTTCTGCGCATATCAAGCCCAATACCATTGTCAACAATACTTACCACCACACCTCATTCCTGAATATGATGTGCGAAAAATGGGGCATTGACAATTTCACGGAGCGGGATAAGCACGCCCCTAAATTTTATAAGGTATTTACATCGCCAGAAGTGAGAGATGTGAATACCTGGCCGGTGATTCAAGAGCCCAAATTGCCGGATGGCTGGGAAAACATTGATTTTTCGGATGCGCCTTTGAATCACCTTGAAAAGACAATCCTTTCCGCTTTGCCACATATCACGGAGATGACGCAAGCCGAGTTGCAAACGGTCAAGACCGTAAAACATGCGATGAACTGCATGGCACGTTATGAAGGGAAAATCCCGGGCGCTAAAATGGAAGATTTGATGTATAAATTGTAGGAATTATCCCACCGCTCGCTGCACTTCTGGCCTATTAATCCGAAATAACAATCAACTTTCTACTTACTTGCCCCAAATCGCTCCTAACCGAAACGATATATATGCCCGAAGGCAAAGCGCGTGTATCAATAGGAACCATTAATCCCGCTGATGGAGCAAGTATATGTGCTAAATGCTTAGATATAGCGCCATCCATGCTGTAAAGCGCAACGTCCATCCACTGCAAACCTTCTGCGCGCTCGATCGAAAGCAAACTTTGGCCGATGGCAGGGTTTGGCATCAGCGTTATGCGCAGCGGCGCCCTATTGGGGTCACTGGCCTTTACAATTGTATTTTGGACCGTATTGGTAATGACTGGCAGGTTGTAGTCGAAATAAATGGCCGCTGAATTAGCGATGCGTGAACCCTGAGGCAGATTGTTCTTTAAGCGAATGCTGAACATTACAAAACCTTTGCTGCCGATTTCACTCCGGGCACTGTCTGGTAATTGTATCGGATCAAATGTAAAGACCAATACGTTTCCCCCTTCTGCCTTTAAATGATAAGGGTGACTTGAAAACAATGGCCTGATACTATTCAAATCAAAAACATCGATATCCAGCGTATCGCGCACTACCACTGTAAACGCGGTGTCCGTTCCAGTGTTTTGAAAGCGAATGGTATAGGTCAATACCGAATCCGTGGGTGAAATATTTCCCGTTGAACCAATCCCCAGAGGATTGACCATTTTATCATTGGGATCAAAGGATCCTGATACAATTACGGAGCATTCGCTGGAGTTATTGGCTGTGTAATGGTCGGGCGTGTACAATGACAACACACTGGATTGCACCGTTAATGTATCGCCCAGTGCGGCTGTTACAGTTCCTTTTATATTTACCTGGAATTGTTGAAAAAGTACAAGATTCGGAATACGCCAATTTGCGATATGTGTCGCCGGGTCATAGAATGTCGGTTGTGGTGAAAATACCGGATTGCTCCAATACGGGCTTATCAATACTGTTAGTAGACTCGTATCTGCCGTCCAAATACCATTGTTGCGTACCAAAATGGTGGAGTTGGACTCGAAGCCGGGCCGCGCATTTCCGCAATTAATCATGACTTGCAGATCACTCTCTTGCACAGCGCAAAAGAAGAAATCCACTCCAGCAGTGTCTTTGGTCACATCCTGCCCAACGACATATTGAAATTCCGTACAAGCGCTCTGCGCATTGGGAAGATAACTGGTGGCTGTTATCGTATAACTGCCAGGTTCCGTCAAAGCCAAAGTATAGGCCCCGGTGTATTCTGCGTAGGTACAGGTGGTCTGATCGCCATTGGTAGCGCAAACTTTGACAAAAGGAAATATCACCGAATTGCTGTCAGCATAGCAATGGCACGCTGTATCCGCGTAAATTCTTCCGGTCACTTGCGCAATACAAGCCTCTTCTGGCGGCAGCACGGTATTTCGATGGCGGCTACATCCATCATCGTCGGTTAAGGTGACCGAATAACCACCGACTGCAAGGTTGTTGGCGGGATTGCCACTGAACCCATTGCTCCAGTCAAAGATTATGGGCGGCGTAACATTCCCAAAGGGTAGGACAAGTAAGCTTCCATCTGTGCTGGTACAAGTGGGCGTATCAACCACGGTAATACGAAAATCAAGGTAAGCCAACAACTGAAAGGTATCGCGAAATATACATTTGGTAGTCTCGTCTTTCGCGTACACAGTATAGACGCCCGGCGCCATCCCCGTAAGGCTTTGCTGATTGTGGAGACTACTTCCATCGGGCAGCTTCCATGTAGTGGTAAAGGGGTGCGCGGCATTGAGTACAATAGTGGCGTCCTTACCAGCGCAAGTTTCATTTTGCAGCACAAGCTGCGGCGGCCCCGGTGTTTCAACGAGCATGGTCTTGGAGGCCACACATCCATTTTTCTTCACATTTACGGTTAAAAAACCATCCCGCACATTGCTGCGGACAATCGGATTAGAATTGAAATTCTGATAAGATCCCTGATCGCTGTATTTGACCTGATAAGGCGGTGGCAGGTTCATTTCCAGGGATACAACACCATTAAATGGTGAAATACATTCGCTGGGCGGGGTGATGGTTGATGAGGTAATGGTAAGCACATCGGGCAAAATGTTGAAAAAAGATGAATCAGTGACCCAACTGCTCCCAAACTGGATTGTAATATAGTACCAGCCGCTCATATTGGGCTGAATATTCTGTATCGTTGGAAACCGTGCATTAGAAAAAAAACCATTTGGACCGGTCCATACTATGCTATCTTGTAAAACCCAATTCGGACTCATTCCCCATTGCAGCGTCAGGTCACTACCGGAACAATAAGGCGACGAATTATAGACGATGACGGGTTGATAGGTACAAGTGTCTGGAATGTTAATGAGGGATTTACGTACACTCGAACAACCGTTCGCGTCCGTGAAGGTTAAGGCATATATTCCGTTGTATTCGGTAGTGAATGCTGGCCAAAGCAGTTCAGACCAGTTCGATTGAATTCCTTTTGGTCCCGACCAGCTATAATGGTAGGGTGGGGTGCCAGGCGTGGTGATTTTGGCCCCGAGCTCAAGGTTGTCACCTGGGCATTTGGGCAATTGAACCGACAAATTCACCCCTAAGGGAGGAAGCATTTCTATTGACCAAGTGGTGGTTGCGACACATCCATCCGCGGATTGTACATACAGTTGATAGATCGCCGAATCCGTGTTCGAATAACAATATGCGGTTGGATGGGGGGTAAATTGCGCAGGGCCATAAATACCGGGGCCAGACCAGTAAAAATGGTAGTCTGGCGTGTTTTGCAACATAAAGTCAGCACTCAGCGTAATGGTGGTGCCATTGCAAACGACCATTGGGGCAGAAATGGCCGCCTCCAAGCTGCTTGTTTCCACCGTAGCATTGTACACTGTTATTAGACCCACAGCATCGGTCACCGTGACTGAAACTGGGCCTTGGCACAGATTTTCAGCCGCGCTGCCGGTGCTGCCATTTGACCAACTGTAACTCAAGGGCGGCGTGAGGATCCCATTTTGATAAAAATAGACCCTGCCCTTGCAGGAATTATTGCAATCTGTTTTCTCCTGCAGGATGCCGCCGCAAGGCGATTGTTCGATCCAAACAGTCGCCAACCTGCCGAAATTACAACCGCTGGTGTCCGTAGCGGTATAACGAAAATGGTCAGGTCCACACCAGTTTGGAAAAGGGGTATAAGTACCGGTCCCGTCGGCGTTCAGCAATACATTCCCGTGCTTGGGAGCTTGTACTAAGGTATAGTTTTGTGCAAAAACATGATCATTGCTTTTTACCTCGAAAGTCCCAACCAATGGATCCACTACAATCGAATCGTTCAACAAAAAATCAGGAGCTGGTTGAAATGCAGGAGGGCCACCGTAACGAAATCTTGTGGAGGCGATTGCAACACAGCCATTCGCATCGGTTACGGTAAGGATAAAGCAGGTATCTATTCCAGCTAAGTCGGTGCCGTAGTTGAAATAGGTATCTACTTCTGTCTGTCCATTAAACCAATGAAATTGATAAGGCGGAGTTCCTCCTTCAACATGACTGAATAAAGGGACGCAAGGAAAATCTACGCAAATACCAATGCTTATCCCGGCTTGAAGCGTACAGGGAGATTCTGAAGTCTGGGCGATTGCATTATGGGTTAGCAGGCAGAAATTAAGCAGGAATAGGTAGCCGTATTTCATAGGTATCATTGTAATGGTGAAGTACAATTTATATCTGCAAACATAAGGAGCTTATCCCACCGCCCGCTGCACCTCTGCCCACCTCCTCCTCGAAACCTCCAGCACATCGCCGTTAGACAGGCCAATTCGCTGTTCAGGGAGCAGGTTCTTGATGTGCAAAAGGTTGACCAGGTGCGATTTGTGTATCCGCAGAAAAATATTGGAGGGTAGGGATTCTTCCAGGTCTTTGAGGGTTTTTGACACCAAAATCGGTTTGCTGTTTCGGGCGAAAATCCGGGCATAATTGGACATTGCTTCCACGCGGAACAAGTCGGCCAAGGGGACAAAATGCGTCCCTTCAGTGGTGGCAACGGCGAGCCGCTGCTGTGTGTTTTCGCCTGTGCTCATGTTGTGGAGGAAATTTTGGATGATGCCCTCACTGCGGAGCTTAGCCGCTCTTTTTTTGAAAAAATGATCCACCGTAACGTCGAGTTCTGTCGGGTTGACGGGCTTCATCAAGTAGTCCAAGGCGCTTAACCGCAGGGCGCCTATGGCATATTTGTCAAAAGAGGTGATGAAAACGACCTCAAAATCGGGCTTTTCCAAACGGCGCAACATTTCCAACCCATCGAGATTGGGCATCTCGACATCGGTAAAAACAAGATCGGGTTTTAAGCTTTGAATGGCCTGCAAGCCTTCCGCGCCATCCCTACAGGTAGCAAGGACGTTCAGGCGTGGGTGGCGGTCCTGCAAGAGCAAGCGCAATTGCGTGGCCGCAAAGGGATCGTCTTCGACAATAAGCGTACGGATCGGTTCCATAGATTAGGATTATATTTCTGAAAGTGTTTTTTCTAAAACGGACTCCAAGTTGCGGACATTCGCCCAAAATTCGGCGTCTGCCTGGGTGCTTTGCTCGATTTCATCTAGCAACGTTCTATACTCCTCTAATCCAAGCGCCATGAGTTGTGGCCGCATTTTGTGGACCCTTTTTCGAATCACGTCGTCGTCCAGAACAGATCTGAGTTGCCGGATTGCTGTCAGGTGCTCACTCAATTCTGTTTGAATGATGCCCAAAAGTTGTCGTGCCACCGTTGGGTTTTCACCTGCATAATGCAATAGTGCTGGAGGGATTGGAGTGTCCTGATTGGAAGCATCTTCTATTGCTTCAGATTGGGTTGCCTCGACCAGTTTTCCCGGAATATAGCGAAGCAAAAGGCCTGCCATTTCTGCTGGTGCGATGGGTTTGAGCAACATTTCCTGCATTCCCGCTTCCAGGCATTTGGGCTCCTCCGTGCGTGCTGCGCTCGCGGTCAAGGCTACAATAGGTCCTCCAAAATTAGATAGCCGCAATCGCCGGGCCGTTTCGTAGCCGTCTATGCCGGGCATTTGGAGGTCGGTTAAAACGAGGTCGAAGGCCTCGATTTTTGCCCTTTTTATGGCTTCTTCTCCGTTGTCCAATACCTCCAAAGTAATTTCCGGACAAATCGCTGCAATCGTTTGTTGGGCGACGGCTTGGTTGAATTCATTGTCCTCTACCAAAAGAACGCGCACGGGCCTCTTGCAAACAAGTTTTGGAATGATGGTTTTGCCTTCGTCTTGACCCTGTGCTCCAATACTTTCCAGACTTGCAACAGGCAAATTCAAGGTAAAGAAAAATTCAGCCCCGTGTCCAGGTTGGCTGCGCAATTGAAGCACGCCACCCATTTGTTCAACAAGGCTGCGCGCAATACTCAAGCCCAGCCCTGTACCTCCATAAGTAATCGCCACTCCAGAATCTGCTTGTGTAAACTCCTCAAATACAGCGGCTTGCCTTTCTTGTGGGATACCGATTCCAGTGTCCTTTACCGAAAAAGT
>JACMMM010000196.1 GCA_014379065.1 Saprospiraceae bacterium | reverse complement strand
AGCATGAATTGATATTGGCCGAAAAAGCCAGCCACCACCTCGCGTTCAACAAAGGCACAAGCACCCAGAATTATCCGTCCTCACTCATGGGCATTATCGCCTTATTGCGCCAGACCTATTTGGACGGACAGTGGTACAAAACAGAAGGATACAAAGAAGAAGAAAACCTTTCCCTCGACGCCTGGAACGCTGCACTGGGATTGCCCCAGATATTTGAAGCAGGTGAAAAACTCGACGTTCTCCGAATCGCTCGCCTTGGGCAAGAGTTTGGCACAAAATACATCGTAAAATCCGCCGGCGACGACTATCAGCGCCTGAGCGATATCGTGCTTACGGGTTATTCCCTCATCGTGCCGCTCAACTTCCCGGAAGGTTACGATGTCCGCGATCCCTACGAAGCGATCAACATCCCGCTCAAAGACCTCAAGCACTGGGAACTTGCCCCTGCCAATCTAGGTCGTTTGCAAGCAGCAGGCATCCCTTTTTGCCTGACAGCCAGTGGTTTGAAGGAAAAATCTAAATTCTGGGAGAACCTCCGAAAAGCCATCGAAAATGGCCTTGACGAAGAAACTGCCCTGAAAGCATTGACCTATAACCCGGCCACTTTTGTTGGCGTTTACTCCCTCCCTGTTGGGGAAGGTCGGGGTGGGGCGGTTGGAAGTCTTGAACCAGACAAAATCGCCAATTTCATCATTACCAACGGCAGCGTTTTCAAAGCCGAAACCAAGATTCAACAAAACTGGGTAAAAGGCCGCGGCTTTGATGTTACGGTGGATAAATCGTTCCCGAAAGGCAGCATGGGGAATTATGATTTGAAGGTTGGTAGCGATGCTTACACTTTGATTATCAAAGGAAAACCTGAATCACCCGAGGCGCAAATCCTGAAAGCCGACAGTTCAAAAGTCAAGGCCACTTTCAGCTACAACCCCAACGGTCTGGTGTCGCTATCCTTCCAGCCCGACACCTTGAAAAAAGCATTTGTCGGGCTTTCGGGTACGGTCGGCCCCAGCGGCTGGACGGGTACTGGCACAGTTCAAGACGGGTCATGGGTGTCGTGGTCGGCCACGCTCGTCAAGGCCATCGAGTCTGACACTGGCAATTTAAGCGGCAATTTGAAGCTACCTCCTAAATCCAAGGTCCCACCCGTTCTGGGCGACGTGACCTACCCGTTTACCGCTTTCGGCTGGAAAGAAAAACCCCGCCCACAAACGGTTTTGATCCAAAACGCCACCGTGTGGACGGGCGAAAAAGAAGGCATCCTGACCAATACCGACGTATTGATCACCAACGGAAAAATCCAGAAAGTAGGCCGCAAACTTGCTGTGCAAGACAACGCCATTGTGATCGACGGCGCAGGCAAGCACCTTACCGCGGGCATCATTGACGAACACTCGCACATTGCTGCCACCCGCAACATCAACGAGGGCACTCAAGAGTCTTCCGCCGAAGTGCGCATCGGCGATGTCATTGATTGTGAGGATATTGACATCTACCGCCAATTGGCAGGCGGGGTGACGAGCAGCCATATCCTGCACGGTTCGGCCAATCCTATCGGCGGACAAACACAGTTGCTGAAACTCCGCTGGGGCTTTGCTCCAGAGGAATTGAAATTCCAAAACTGGCCGGGCTTTATCAAGTTTGCCCTCGGTGAAAATGTGAAGCAAAGCAACTGGGGTCGAGAAGGCGGCACCCGTTACCCTCAAAGCCGAATGGGGGTGGAGCAGGTGTATGTGGATTATTTCGCCCGGGCACAGGAGTACGCCCGACTCAAAACCTCTGGCAAGCCTTACCGCAAAGACCTTGAACTCGAAGCATTGGCCGAGATTTTGGATTCCAAAAGATTCATCACTTGCCACTCTTACGTCCAATCAGAAATTACCATGTTGATGCGCGTAGCCGAACAGTACAAGTTCAAAGTCAACACGTTCACGCATATTTTGGAGGGCTACAAAGTGGCCGACAAAATGGCGAAACACGGCGTGGGGGCATCCACTTTTTCTGACTGGTGGGCCTACAAATTCGAGGTGTACGAAGCCATCCCATACAATCCGAAGATGATGACTGACCAGGGCGTGACCGTGGCCATCAATTCCGACGATGCTGAAATGGCCCGCCGTCTCAACCAGGAAGCAGCAAAATCAGTGATGTACGCGGGCATGAAAGAACATGACGCCTGGAAAATGGTGACCATCAATCCCGCCAAACTGCTCCATGTGGACGATCGTACGGGTAGCATCAAAACCGGCAAAGACGCAGACGTGGTGCTTTGGAGCGACAACCCGCTTTCTATCTACACCAAAGCCGAAAAAACCTGGGTAGATGGCATCCTTTTCTTTGACCGTCAGGAAGATGTGAAACGGCAAGAAGCGGTGCAAAAAGAGCGTGCCCGCCTTATCCAGAAACTTCTGAGTGAGAAAAAAGGCGGCGAAGGCGGCGAAAAACCGAGCAAGCCCAAACAGCATTATCATTGCGATAGCGACCAAGACGAAGGCAAATGATTGATTCGATTTTGCGATTGGAAGATTGATTCGATTGGGGCGCTTCTCATTCGATATAGTCGAATTAAGCGGTCAATCGGATCAATCGGTCAATCGGATCAATCGAATCAATCGGTCAATTGAATCAATCGAATCAATCAAAAAATGCATCAATTCTTCACATCCAAATCAAACCGCCTCTGGACTATCATGGCGGGCTTTTTTGTGGCCAATGCCTTGGTGGCCGAATTCATGGGCGTCAAGCTTTTTTCTTTGGAAAAAACGCTTGGTTATCACCCCGTTGACTGGTCGCTGCTGGGACAAGGCGGGTTGTCGTTCACGCTTACGGCGGGGGTGCTACTCTGGCCAGTGGTATTCGTGATGACCGATTTGATGAACGAATATTTTGGTCCGCGCGGAGTACGAATGATTTCTTACCTGACGGCTGGGCTGATTGCTTATGGCTTCCTGATGCTGTATTTTGCTATGGGATTGGAACCCGCCGACTGGTGGCGTACCGCCCACATCAAACCCAGCCTTTCGCCCGAAGCAGCTGATGCGTTGCGGGCGCAGGTGGGCGATTACAACACGGCTTATTCGGTAGTTTTTGGGCAAAGTCTGTGGATTATCATCGGTTCGCTGTTTGCATTTCTGATCTCGCAGGTGGTGGATGTGGCCATTTTCCATCGCATCAAAGCACGCACGGGCGAAGGCAAACTTTGGCTGCGTTCTACGGGCAGCACGCTGGTGTCGCAGTTTCTGGACAGTTTCGTGGTGGTGTTCATTGCGCTCTATATCGGACAGCAGTTGCCGTTCGTGATGGTGCTGGCGATTTCGATTATGAATTATTTGTACAAAGGCTTGGTCGCGCTGGTGATGACGCCAGTCATTTATTGGGTGCATAATGCGATTGACCGGTATTTGGGGCCGGAGCTGGCGGAAGAGATGAAACGGGTAGCGCAGGGGGATAAAAAATAAACAGGAAACATGACTCATCCCGAATTTTCGGGGTGGCTCATGGATTTGGCGTCTTAATGGTGCGTAGCACCCAAAACGTCGGTAGAATTTCCAATCGGTGCGTAAAAAAGGTGCGTAGCACCGGAACAACGCGCTTTAAACGAGTACAAGTTCCGGTGCTACGCACCTCCAAAACACTTGAAATCGACGTTTCTACCGACGTTT
>JACMMM010000195.1 GCA_014379065.1 Saprospiraceae bacterium | reverse complement strand
GGCACAATGTTGGCCGAAGGTTTTTGGGCCAGTGACAAAAAATTCAAGCAGAAAAACAGCGGGAAAATAAGCCCGCGTTTCGTGGCCACGACGACAAAAATCGAACAATCCATAGGTGTTTGCATTTGAAATCCAACTTCGTCCAAAAGTAGGGGGTTTGGTTGGAACGATATTCTAAAAAACAGGCATTTGTAGGACTGGGTTAAAAGTTGTGTTCTGCAACCCCGCTTCGCTGAGCTCGCCATACCTTTGCGGCAATGTACCCCGGAACTCCGTTCCGGAGGGTGATGTCCCCGGAACGGAGTTCCGGGGAACATTCCCGCAAAGGTAGGGCGACGTGACGGAAGCGGGGTTGCCGAATATAATTTTTAACCCAGCCTTACAAATGCTTGTTTTTTGGAATATCGTTCCAGCCAAAGCCCCTACTTTTGGACGAAGTTGGATTTCAAATGCAAACACCTATGCACCGTTCTATTTTTGTCGTCGCCGTCCTGAAACGAGGGCTTCTTTTTCCGCTATTTTTCTTCTTGACCTTTTTGTCAATGGCCCAAAAACCTTCGGCCAACATTGTGCCAAATCCCAGTTTTGAGCGATTTGCAAGTGCTCCCATTGGCTGGTCCTACAAGGGTGCATACTTTGGCGAAGTGGTGAAATATTGGTTCAGTGCCACTACCGCCAGCCCGGATATTTACGGCCCCGATGTACACGTGCCGATGGACTGGGCAGAGAAGGGCTTTGGCGACCAAAAGCCTCGAACGGGCAAATGTTTTGCGGGCCTCACACTTTTTGGTTGCACCAATGGAAAGCCCCACTGCCGCGAATTTGTGGAAATCCAATTGGCGGAGCCGCTCGTGATCGGGCAGGCTTATTATGTAGAATTTTGGGTTACGCATCTCGCCAAGTCGCTGCAAATCAACAGTTTTGGTGCTTATTTTAGTATCAGCGAAATCAAGCGCCAGACCGACGAAGTACTTCTGCGAGAGGCACAAGTGGGTGCAAAAGACATCGTAGCAGCACCTGGTGGCAAGTGGGTGAAAGTGAGCGGACAATTTGTTGCAAAGTATGAGGCTGAGTATGTGGTCATCGGCAATTTCAGGGACGACTTCAACACCATGTCTGTGGCTCCGACAGAAGATTGCTTCAACTACGCTTATTACTATGTGGACGATGTGCTGGTCAAAAAAATCCCACCGTTTTTACCCGTCCCGGTCAAACCGGACGACCTCACAAAGCAGAAATTGATACCCGGAAAAATCATCCAATTGAAGAATATTTACTTTGAATTTGACAAAGACGAACTCATGCCGCGCTCCTTTGTGGAGTTGAACAAGTTGCTGAAAATCATGCGGGAAAACCCAAAACTGAGCATCGAGATCATGGGCCATACGGATGCCTTGGGTGACGATCATTACAATCTCGACCTCTCGCGCCGACGCGCCTTGGCAGTGGTCAGTTTCCTTTTAGAAAACAAAATCAACAAAAATCGGCTGCGTTCGCATGGGGAAGGGGAAACAAAACCTATTGCTTCCAATGAGACGGATGAGGGTCGGGCGCAGAATCGGAGGGTGGAATTTGTTGTTGTAAAGAAGTGATCTAAAAATTCCGCCACATCATACTCTCCACCGGCTTATCCGTCCGCTCATTGTACTTGGCGTTCTGCTTTTTGTTATAATAATTGGCGATGTCACCGTCCACCAGAAAGTAGATGAGTTGACCGATGGGCATCCCGGCGTACACGCGCACGGGCATCACACAAGAAATTTCGAGCGTCCAATTGTTGCAAAAGCCCACATCGCCTTTGCCTGCCGTGGCGTGAATGTCAATGCCGAGCCTTCCGATGCTGCTTTTGCCTTCGAGGAATGGCACAGAATTGTGGGTTTCGGTGTATTCTTCCGTCACCCCGAGGTAGAGCGTGCCCGGCTGTAGCACATAGCCATCTTCCGGAATTTCAAACGTGTTGATCCGGTTGTGGCGCTTGGCATCCAGCGCATGATCTTGATAAACAGCGAAGTAGCGGCCCAAATGCACGTCGTAAGAATTGGTGCCAAGGCACTCCGGACGGAAAGGCTCGATCACGATTTCGCCCTTTTCAATGGCTTCGAGAATTTTTTTGTCAGTAAGTATCATAGTCAAAAAAGCCCGCAAAAGTATCTCACTCCACCTAACTTTTTGCCAAAGCGCGTGTTTCTCTTTTTGGGATTTTGGACGTTGGACGTTGGACTTTGGATATTGGACTTTGATACCGGACTTTTATCACTCTAAGGGCAAGTAGCCCAATTTCCAATGTCCAACCTCCAACGTCCAGTGTCCAATATCCAAAGTCCAAAGTCCAACCTCCAACGTCCAGTGTCCAATATCCAATATCCAATATCCAATATCCAATATCCAACGTCCAAAAAGATGAAAAAGACAATAGTCATAGGCGCCTCTCCCAATTCTGCCCGTTACGCTTACCTCGCTACCATGCGCCTTGCACAACATGGCCATGAAGTAGTCCCAATTGGTATCCGTAAAGGGGAGATTGAGGGTATCAAAATCGTAGAAGGCAAACCCGAAGAAGAAGGGGTGGATACGGTGACCCTTTACCTTGGCCCTGCCCGCCAACCAGAATACTACGATTACATTTTCTCGCTCAAGCCCAAGCGCATCATTTTCAATCCGGGCACAGAAAACCCTGAATTTGAGCAAATGGCCAAAGAAAGGGGGATCGAAACCGTAGAGGGCTGTACGCTGGTGATGCTTTCGATTGGGGCTTATTAATGAAATGGCCGCGTGACGACCAGAATCCGTTTTGTGCTTTGCGGCGCAAAACGGATTTTTTTATAAAAAATAAATCCGCGCTGTGACCTGTACTCGTATAAGCGTATTAACCCGGCAAACACGAAACATTCGTCCCGAGAAAGTTGGGATGGAAAGTACGGTAGGAAGATTGTTTTCATTTGGTTTTTGGGCCGCTCGACGTAAGGTCGAGCGGTTTTTTTATGCCTTTAAAAAAATGGTCAAATCGCGTTCTACTTCCCAGTCTTTGGCAAAGAAAAAGTTGAGACGGGCGGCGGTTTCTTCATTGACTTTCAAATCTTTGAGCGCGTCCACGGGCGAGAAAACGCCGGGCTTTAAAGTCGGCAAAGTGTCATTCTGGGTATTGGGTGTGTAGCCGACCCAAGTTTTTTGGCCGAAGAGTACGAGCAGCCAGTTTTTCCGAATCATTTTTCTTTTCCTCGAAAAAATGAGCCAAAGCGGGATTGTAGCGAGCAGCACAAGGCAAAGAAAGAGATCGAGCAGGCGTTTGTCGCGGCGATGGCTAGGCTGGGCTATATTGTAGCGGATGTCTATGGTATAAAGTTCGCCCGGCTCATCTTTGCTGCTGCTGCCGATGATGCTGAGGCTTTCTTCGGGCACTATTTTGTACGAAACAGCCGGACCGATGTGCGCCATGTGCGCCATGATTTCCTGCGATCCAATGTCTTTGGAGCAAAAAATGATCTCGTTGGCTTCGTAAATGCGCACTAGATCAGCCAACCCCACCCCCAACCCCTCCCCTTCAGGGAGGGGAGCCGCACTCGGCAAAAGCACGGCATTGGCTCCCCTCCCTGAAGGAGAGGGGTTGGGGGTGGGGTTACGCG
>JACMMM010000194.1 GCA_014379065.1 Saprospiraceae bacterium | reverse complement strand
GTTTTTTGTTGGTCTCCCCTCTTCAAACCCATACCACCACCCCAACCCCCCCCCCCCCCCTACCCAAACTAAAAAACAAAACAAAAAATAACAAAATCCACAACAGTATGACACCCAATTTCAAAGACAAAAAAGCCCTCATTCGGGTGGACTTCAATGTGCCGCTTGACAAAGCATACAACATTACGGACGACACCCGTATCCGCGAGGCCATCCCTACAATCAAGCACATTCTGGAGCAAGGCGGATCGGCTATTCTCATGTCGCACTTGGGCCGTCCGCTGGAAAAACTCAACGCGGATGGCAGCATCAATACGCAGAAATTCACCCTGATGCATTTGGTGAAACATTTGCGCAAAAAGTTGAAAGCCAAGGTTTTGTTTGCCGACGACTGTGTGGGCAAACAGGCCACAAAAAAAGCCGCCGCACTCAAGCCTGGCGAGGTTTTGCTTTTAGAAAACACCCGATTCCACCCGGAAGAAGAGGCGGGCGATGAAGCCTTTGCAAAAAAACTCGCTGCGCTCGGAGATATCTATGTCAACGACGCCTTTGGCACCGCGCATCGCGCACACGCCAGCACAACGGTGGTAGCCCATTTTTTTGACAAAAACCACAAGACTTTCGGTTTCCTGATGGAGCGCGAAATCGAGAACGCTACGCGGGCCATGAAAAGCCCGATGAAGCCCGTCACCTGTGTCACCGGCGGCTCGAAGGTCAGCGACAAGATCATGTTGCTGGAGAAGTTCCTGGACTATGCCGATAACATACTGATCGGCGGAGCGATGGCCTACACTTTTTTCTTGGCAAAAAAAGGCGCGGTTGGAAACTCGTTGGTAGAGGCCGACAAATTGAAAACGGCGCTCGAGTTTTTGAAAAAAGCAAAAGCAGCGGGCGTAAAAGTGCTGCTTCCCAAAGATTCCATTTGTGGCGACAAGTTTGCGGCTGATGCGGCTGTGCAGGTTTGCCCGAGCAACCAGATCCCGGCTGGATGGATGGGCTTAGACATTGGCCCCTCAGCTGCAAAATCATTCGCTTCGGTCATTCGCAAGAGCAAAACCATCATTTGGAATGGCCCCATGGGCGTTTTCGAAATGCCATCTTTTGCAGAGGGCACGAAAATCGTTGCAAAAGCCTGTGCTTCGGCCACCAAAAAAGGAGCGTTCACGATGGTCGGAGGTGGTGACTCTGTGGCGGCCGTAAATCAGCTCAAACTTGCTAAAAAGGTCAGTTTTGTCAGTACCGGCGGTGGGGCTATGCTGGAGTTTTTGGAAGGGAAGGACTTGCCGGGGATTAAGGCGATTCAAGGTTAATCCACCTTGAAAAATTCAAAAGAAGCCCTTTCAGGTAAGGTAGCCGCCGCTTCCTCATTTTCAGCGGCGATGTACCATTGTTTCACGATGGCAGTATCCAAGATTCCAGTAAAAATACCATCGGCAGCAGTGGCATCGCCATTGGTGCCGTCGTCAAAAAGCGCCGTACGGCTAAATGCGTACTGCCGGTCGCTTCGGTAGAAGAGCCAGCCGCCACGGGTGGCGTTGGTGAGTTTGGTCGTGAATTTAATTTTGGCACCTTCTTTAGCAGCCTTGGCTTCTGCGATAATGGGCAGCGGTTTGTTAAGCAGGGGGTGTTTGGCAAGCCATTCTGCACGTTTCGCCATAAGTTGACGCAGACCGATTACATTGTCTGGCCCGGTTTTCATCGTTTTATCGTAGGCATTTTGAAAGTCTGCGAAGGAATACAGTTTAAGAGAATCGGCTTTTACCCAAGGCTCAGCCTCCTTACTCATGGCTTGTGCACGTTTAAGAAGCAGCCCGTTGATGAGATAATCGTTGCTGATAGTCCTAATCTTGGCAAGGTAGATTTTGCGGTACAGCGGGTTTTTCAAAAGCTTAGAAATGAGCGGGCGGCGGACATTGTCAAATTCAGCAAGCGGCGAGTACTGAATGAGTTGGTCGTCGGGCATCTCTTGAAACGTAAAATCGCGGCGCCAGCCACCAAAGGCCATATTGAGGTCCCAAATAATTGGGTGGCAAACCCCCAAGGTGTCGGCCCAGAGATAGTAATTGTGCGAAAGCGAGCCGTTGTAGGAATCTAGATTCACCAGTGTGTTGTTCAGCGCGAGCATCCAGAGCGTTTGATCCACATCCAATACCTTCTCAATCTGATCTGGGGTTTTGTTCAGCACTTTGATGAGATTGATAAGCACTTTCCAGCCGGCAGGATTATCTGTTTCATAGAAAGCATCATAACAGCCTGCATTGTCACTGAGGTAGGTGAGCGAGGCATTTTCGCCTTTGGGGCAGCCCGTTTGGCTGCGTACTTTTTTCCAGTTGTCGGGGTCGCACTTAAAGATATACCCGTTGGTGACCCCAAAGTGTTTTTTGATAAAATTCACATCTATAGACTCCGAATTGACATATAATCCCCAGTATTTACCGTTTAGGTAAAGTTTGCTAAAGTTGCACTGGGGAGCGGGCATGTATTTCCGAATGATCTCGTAGGCCACTGGTTCGCGTACAAAACTGGGATCTAAGAAG
>JACMMM010000193.1 GCA_014379065.1 Saprospiraceae bacterium | reverse complement strand
GCCAAGGCATTGGGCTCTCTGGGCGCGGCATCGCTGGAAAATGCAGCCCACCAGAAGCCCGAACCGTCAGTTCTGTTTTATGCCACCGATGACACGGGCATCAATGCTGAAATAGAACAACTGATTCATGATGCCGGGTTTGAGCCCCTGCGAATCGGCGGTATTGACCAATCCATCCGTATGGAAGTGTTCGGCGACCTGCATCAGTTCGGTGCGCTGGGAAAAACCGTTACGCTGCCAGAAGCGCAGGAAAAAGTATAATGCCGGAGGCATTAACCAACTATTACATCAAACTACCGACTATTTCTTTAGTCATGTCAATGGTAAACAGCTAGTCTGTTGGCCCAACTTCACACTATAACTAACGCAATTTTTAAACTTAAAAAAATGAGCAAGTTATTTCTAATGGCAGTAGTATTCATTGGTTTGCTGGTTTCGTCCACCGAAGTGCAGGGTCAGAATGCTACCAGCAAGTCAAAAAATCAAAAAACAGAAAAGGTAGCGATTGAGAAACTCATTCTGGCTTATCAAGATGCCCTTAACGCGTCTGATGCCAGTAAGGTAATTAATCTTTATACCCCAACTGGAGTTTTGATGGCCAATGCCGCTCCGACGGCCGAAGGTGCTGAACAGGTGAAAGGAACCTATCAGTATGTATTTGATAACTTCACCTATGCGCTTCAGTTCACCATACTTGAAATTGAAGTCAACGGCAATACCGCATTTGCACGGTCTACTTCAAAAGGCTCGTTTGTGATCAAGGCCAGCGGTCAGACTGTTCCGGATGAAAATCGTGAATTGTTCGTGTTTCAAAAGGTAAACGGGCAGTGGAAGATCGCTCGTTATATGTATAACAAGAACAAATAATAGATTTTCCGGTTTTTGTTCTTGCTAAAAGCATCGGGACTGACGTACTTAATTGAACGTCAGCCCTTTTGCATCATCTTTAAACGAAAAAATCATGAGGAAATATTTTTTTCTGTGGATAATGGTCACATTATTCTCCAACTTAATGATTGCACAATCTAACACTATCCCAAAGGATGGCAATCTTTATTTACATCCGGAATTTGGTCAGGACTTCAACATGGGCACAAAAGAAAGCCCACTCCGGACACTGAATGAGGCGGCGCACAGGGTAAATCAGGCCAATGGAAAAGGGGCTATTACTATTTATCTCTCGGACGGGATATATGGATTAGATGCCACAGTTACCTTCCACCCTGCCAACTGGCATTTTTCCAAAACAGAACGCCTTACTATCAGGGCGGAAATTCTGCCAGATGATACAAATTGGAACCCTGCAAAGATGCCTGTAATTGTATCAACAATGCCACTCAATTTCAAACCTTATGGCAATGAAGACCCATTTAAAGGAGCCTCATATGGTATTCAAATTGAAACAAGCTATGTTACCATACAGGGCCTTCGTGTTTTGGGAACACCTGTGCATGAGCAGCCGTCAGAGGGTGTAGTTAGAAGAAATTACCCAATTGTACGTGAAGGTCGCGATCTTGATGATCTTAGAGTTACGCAGTGTATGTTTATTGGAGATAAAATTGCCATTCCCAATCACCTGGCAATACTTGCAAGCGGACAGGGTGTTGTGGTTGACCACTGTGTTTTTTATCACGTTAAAGATGCAGTTGTGTTCTGGTTTTCCGAGCGGCCTGCGGAACGCTGTGAAATGCATCACAACCTTGTAGTAGGCAATTATGGTGCAGCAGTTTGGACATGGTCTGCCGCTGAAGATTTTAAGTATTACAATAATGTAGTGGCCAACGCAAGTGTCTTTTGGGTATTAAATAAAAACGAAAAGAATACATTCAATGTTTCAAATTCACTGCTTTTAGGATACAATGAGTTGGTTACAAAAGGCGGTGGGCCAGGTAATACCGGCGAACAAGGAAATGCAGATAAGTTAAAATTTGGGAATGATGTGGTTATTAAAAAAGAAGGAAATCTGGAGATAGAAGAAGACCAAACTAAACGCAGCTATCTACACATAAAGCCAGGTACACCGGGATTTGATCTTGGTGCCGGCTTATTTACCAAGTAACCGGCAATGGGGAGGTGTTAGGCGTTTGGGGCAACCTGAAAAAGTTGTGCGAAGACATGAAGCCATGCCGTATATAATTTACACATTGGCGAAGTATGGAAATACGGCGTTACGACCAAAGGCGAACGGGGCCGCTACACCGGTCAATTCCTGTTGGATAATTCGGTTTCGTACGTGGTTCAATACGTGGGGAAAATAGGCGACTGCCTGCAAGCCGAACAAACCAAACTTTTCTCCTATCCGGTTCTTCCCGAAAACCTTGCCCGACCGGAAAAGGACCGGTTGTTGCGACCGCCTAACAACCCGGTTTTCAAATAGGGCTTGCATCGTGCCGGCCCTGGCATTAACTTTAACAAAAATTTCAGCCCGTGGACGTAGTAAAAATCGTTGAATAGGAAATAGCCGATAAGGTCGACACGCAATATGTAGCGGCACAGTTTGCGCACCTGCAAAATGTCGGCATTTGCTTTTTGTGTACGCAGGATGAAAACGATCAGGAGGAAGACGAATGGATCGACGAAAAAGG
>JACMMM010000192.1 GCA_014379065.1 Saprospiraceae bacterium | reverse complement strand
TTGGCCAACGCAAAGCCTACAAAAACTTTGCCTGGATGCTTGAACATCTGGCCGATTTGCTGCGTTCTGAAAAAGATTTGCAATTGGTGTGCGTAGGTGGCTCAGGGTTTGACAAAATGGAGACCGCACAATTAGAACGGCTTGGTATTGCCCATAAAGTACAATATTGGACTGTTGGCTCTGATGCGGAATTGTCCAATGTGTACAGTCGAGCAGCCTGCTTCATTTTCCCCTCACAGTATGAGGGGTTTGGTATTCCGGTCTTGGAGGCATTCGCTTGTGGGTGTCCGGTGGTGCTAAACAGGGCAAGTTCGCTGCCCGAAGTTGGGGGCGATGCTGCGTCTTATTTTGAAGAAGAGAGCCCAAGCAGTTTGGAGGGAGCAGTTCGGCGTGTTTTGGAAGACGCGGATTTTCGCGATAAGATGATTGAATCGGGTCACAAACGCGCTAGGGCGTTTACTTGGGAGCAAAGCGCTCTTAAACATCTTGGCGTTTATCAAACTATTGTAAAGTAGAATGGACTATCGTTGCACCACCCCGATATTGCTCTTGCTTTTCAACCGCCCGAAACATACCGAAGCGGTGTTGGAACGACTTCGTGAAGTACAACCCACACAGGTATTCGTGCATTGTGACGGGCCTCGCGACGGGGTGGAAGGCGAGGCTGAAAAAGTAGCCGCCATCCGGGCACAAATTGAAAAAATTGATTGGCCTTGCGAAGTTAGAACGCTATTCCGAGAGCAGAATGCAGGGCTTCGGGCGGGGGTTTATGGTGCACTGAACTGGTTTTTTGAAGCTGTTGAACAAGGGATCATTATTGAGGATGACTGCCTGCCGGATCTCTCCTTTTTCCCTTTTTGCGAAGCAATGCTAGAGCAATACGCCCACGAAGAACAGGTGATGCATATTGGTGGCTCCAACGTAGCAGAAAGGCTCACGCAATCTCTGCCGACGAGTTATTTTTTCTCTCAGTTCAGTTTTGTTTGGGGTTGGGCGAGTTGGCGCAGCGCTTGGGCAAAAATGTCGCTCGATCTTGAAGGTTTTGAAGATTTTGTACGCGAAAATGGTATAAAAAGCCTGACCACCGAACCTATGGCAGGGGCCTATATGCTGGAAAAATTCCGCGCAACAAAGGCAAGAGAGAACAACTCTTGGGCCTACGCCTGGGCCTATAGTGTCTTAAAACAAAAGGGTTTAAGCATTGTGCCACGTATCAACCTTGTACAAAATACAGGGATTGGCGAAGCCGAGGCGACGCACACCAAGGAATCCGACAATAAAGCCAAAATACGCGCTTCAAGGCTTGCTTTCCCACTAATACACCCTACTCAAGTTGAAAGGCCAAAAGGCTTGGATAAAGAAATTTTTTACGCTTCGCAGAAAAGTCGGATTCGGCTTACCTTGTGGTTTCTGCTACAGAAATTTGGATTTCGATGAACTACATCATCTACGATTTGGAAGCTACTTGCTGGGAAACGCCGCCGATGGGCTATGTACAGGAAACCATTGAGATCGGGGCTTTCCGCATCAATCAATATGGGGAAGTGCGCGGCAAATTCAACCGCTTTGTAAAACCCTCCCTACACCCCAACCTTTCGCCCTTTTGCCGTCAACTCACGTCTATCGAACAATCTGATGTGAACCGGGCCAATTATTTTCCCGAAGTGATCCAGGAGTTTCAAGACTGGGGACGCATCGAAGAGGAAGATTACGTGCTTTGTTCCTGGGGCAATTTCGACCGCAAAATGTTCGCTGCCGATTGCCGCCTCCACCGCCTTGATGACGCATGGACGGAACACCACGCCAATCTAAAAGAACAGTACCGCATCATGAAAAGGATGCGCAACGGCATTGGGCTGAAAAAAGCCGTGGAAAAGGAGGATATTGTTTTCACCGGACAACACCACCGGGGCATTTCGGATGCAGAGAATCTGGTGAAATTGTTTTTGAAGTATTTGGGGGACTGGAACGTATAGGGAGGATTTACGATTTTGGAATTACGATTTACGATTATTTTGATCCGAAAAAGGCATTATTTCCACCTTTTTCGGATCAAAATAATCGTAAATCGTAATTCCAAAATCGTAAATCC
>JACMMM010000191.1 GCA_014379065.1 Saprospiraceae bacterium | reverse complement strand
GCCCAAGCCCTTGCACCATAAGGAAATACGTGCCTGTTGGCAGATTTTCTAAATGCATTTGAAAGGTTTTCTGCCCTCGCTGGAAATCCACTTTTTGAACAAGATTTCCCATAATATCAAACAAAAAAGCCGTGCTTCTGGCGGAAAGCGGCTGCTTGGTTTGAATCGTCAAACCCTCATCGCCCCCTACCGGATTGGGCGCAACAGTAAATCCTCCATCAGAAATCTCATTTTCTACTGATCTGTAAGGCGACATGAGATGCTCGTACGCGCCCACATCGGGAGCCGAGCCAGAATACCAGCGAGCGGTACGTCCCAAGGGGTGTAAATAGGCGTATAAAGCGGTCAAAGGAACATTATTGAAACTGCCCGGGTCAATACCTGCATTCACACAAGGAGAACTGGCCAAGAGCCTGTAATTATAGTTTGCAGGGTCGGTCAGCATGGCTGCCGCGATATTGGTCAGCCGAATATTGTGGGTGGTGTCAAGTACGGCAGTAGTCCCTTGCATAAGCGTTCCAGGACCGAGGAAAAGGTTATTGACCAATTTGACCAAAGTCGTCGCATTGGAAAATTGCATGAAACGCCCATCAAAACGATCATTCACGACGGTGTTGTGCGACAGGATAATTTGTTGCTCGGGGTTGTTTTGATTTTCAAGACCAAAGGAAATGATGCCACCATTTTGCGAAGTCGGGCACTGTTCAATAAGGTTCCCGATGAGGATGGCTTGACCACCATTTGGCATGTCCACTTCATAACTTCCGTCGCCCGTTTCGCCCGTAAAGCGGTTGTAATACAGGTTGTTGAACCGCGCCCTGCTCTTTACCAAATGCCCCGTATGCGCGTCGTGCGAATAGCAATAAAACATCGTCAGGCTGCGTACCGCACCGACGTAGATATTGTGCGAAAAACCATCGCCATAACCATTGTTGGCAAACTCGCAGGACTCGAAATAGAATTCACTCACGCCATCGTTCGAGGTCAAAATACCCATTTCATTGTGGTGGAAATAGCAGTTTCGCAGCGTCAAGTTTTTGCCCTCCTGACGGATACCCGCGCCATTGTGGTCAGGTACCTGACAGCCTGAAAACTCAATCCCTTCCACGGTACAATCGGCCCCTTTTATGACCCAAATCGCCTTGCCCTCAGCATTGTTGCCCCCTGCAGCCAAATGGGCATAGCCATTGCCTACACCTCTGATAACCAGATTGTTGGCAAACCATTTGGCAACGTTCCCTGTGTAAAGTCCGGCATCAATTTCCACCGTATCGCCGTCGGCGACGAGGTTTGCTACAGCGGACGGGACAAGGTAGGAACGGGTAGGCCCGACTTGCCAAATTTTGGCTTTAGCAGAACCAATTGAGAATACTGACAAGAAAAATGCCGCCAAAAGAATAGATTTCGTGGACATAGAAGAAGATGAGTTTGAATAACAGGGACTTGGAAAGGGTTATCTGGAAAGGATAATCTTGATTACGGCAGATTTCCGCGCCGATCCTAATTTTAGAAAATAAATACCATTCTTCAACGAAATGGGAAACTGGAGGTTTAGTGTCGATTTTCCGGCCGGGAAAACTTGAACACCCAGGTCCATAACTATCTGACCATGAATATTCAGTAGTTGGGTCTCCAGATGATTTTTTTCAGGGAGTTCGAAAGTTACACTTGCGCCATCAGTGATAGGGTTTGGATAGAATAATGGTTGGAGCGCGTTGTCATCAAAAAAATCATCTGCATCCAAGGAGAGCTTGGGCAAAAACCTAACTACTGCGCAGTGGAGTACTGTATCGTCGCGGGTATACCCAGCAATGAGTATTTTTTCGTCCGGCTGCATAATCAAAGCTCTGGGGGAGTCATCATTTTGGTAAATGTCAGTGTTTATCAAGCCATTGATTCCAAATGTAGAATCTCGTTCTCCCTTATCATTGAAACGCAGAAGAAAAATATCCAAAGAGGGAGGGATGAATTGAAAGCCTGTCAGCAGTACCTTACCATCTGGCTGTAAGCCAATGCAGTTGTCAGAGGCGCCTTCACCATATTGGAACTGCGTCCTGATGATGCCGTTTTCTCCAAAGGTATTGTCTAAGGTTCTATTTGAATTCAAACGCGCCAATAAGACGCTTTCTTCGCCATCAATATAGGATTCGCCCGCAATCAAGATTTTCCCATCAGCTTGTATCAAGACAGCGTAAGCCCTGTTTTCCCCTTGCCAATTGTTCAAAGTGTATTGACCGGGAGGGGAAAAAGTGTTGTCTAACTGTCCATTTGGGAGGTATCGAAGCAAGGCCACACGGTATGGAGCCAATCCTGGCCCAGTTGCTTGGCCAGCAACTACAATCTTTCCATCAGCCTGAAGTGCCAGTTCTATTGCATTTTCATGGACACCTGATTTGCCGGTCCTTACGACACCATTTTGACCAAATGTAGGATCAAGACTGCCATCAGGCAAAAGTCTTATTAGGAAGAAATCTGCATCCGAGCTTACATCGGAGGCAGACCCACAAACAATGATTTTTCCATCATCTTGAATTTTGACATCCGAAGCAACATTGTAGTAGGAACCTATTGGCATAACAACTTGTCCATTAAATCCAAAAGTAGAATCTGGAGCCCCATCTGGCCAAAGCCTCGCCATGGATACGCTCTTGGTTTGGCTAAATCCTGCATTGCCTACCACAACAATCTTTTGATCCTTTTGCACAGCCACGCTTTGAATGTTGTTTTCAGGTTGCCCAAAATCCATTTTTGAAACCCCATTGTCACCAAAAGTACTGTCCAAAAGCCCACTTGGGAGCAATCGCAAAAGCAGCGCAAAGTCTTTTGGTGCCCCAGAAAAGCTTTCCCCTACCACAAGGATTCTTCCCATAGAATCTAGGGCAATTTCGTTGCAGAGGTCGTTGCCTTCCATCCCTTCGTATATTACGATTCCGTTGCTCCCAAAAGCAGGGTCAAGGAAGTTGCTTTGCGCAAAGGTTTTGCAAGCATTTAAAATTAGAATGGATACAATAACCAAGTGTTTCATAGGGCGAAAATAAGCTGTGGAAAACGAAATGAAAGGAAAGCAATTGGGCTTGTTACATTTGCCCCTAGTCAACGCTTAAAACCATCTAGTGCATGAAAAAACGAATTCCCCTCAGCCTTCTTTTGACCGTCCTTTTATACGGCTGCCTCGCTGGACAAAACCTAGATTGCCCATCCACCATTTCAGCAATGGCTGAAAAAATGAATGTACTTTATGTGGGAGTGGATAATCCAATCATGATTTCGCACGAAGGCTTGTCTTCGTCTGATTATCATGTTCAAGTTGACAGAGGCACCTTGACGGCTATTGGATCTGGGCGATTCCATTTGAATATCAGCTCGCCTGATGAGGTAGTAATGACGGTTACCACCCCTTTAAAGAAACATATTTTTCATTTCAGGACAAAGCGTATTCCCGATCCAGTACCAGCCTTGGGAGCAAAATTCACCCGTTCGGATACGATATCTACGGGCGAATTCAAAGCCCAGTTAGGAATAGCACTCCTGCTCGAAAACTTCGATTTTGATGTAAAATGTGAGATGATTGAGTATAAGATTACGCATATTGGGGCAGAATATGTGGAAGGCAAAATGATCACCAACAGCGTCCGAAACAAAGGCGCTCGTTTTGGCGAAGCGGCCAAGGAACTCATCAGCGAAGCAACCCCGGACGATGTATTCATATTCAGCGAGATCAAAGCCCATTGTCCTGGCGATGTGACTCCGCGAAATTTGAATGCTCTTGTGTTTTTCATGGAATCCATTGGAAATGATTAGTAAAAATGGCGCGAACAAAAAAAGACGGAACAACCAACACTGGCGGCATGCCCACTACCCCGCTCATGCAACAGTATGTGCAGGTGAAAACGAAGTATCCCGATGCGGTACTACTGTTCCGCGTGGGCGATTTCTACGAAACCTTTGGCGAGGATGCGGTGAAGGCCAGTCGCGCCTTGGGTATCACCCTTACCAGCCGCAACAACGGCGGTTCTGACATTGAGCTGGCTGGCTTCCCCTACCATTCTTTAGACCTATACCTGCCGCGCCTCGTGCGGGCAGGCTACCGCGTGGCGATCTGCGAGCAAATGGAAAAACCCGTGCCGGGAAGAGTGGTGCGGCGAGGTGTAACCGAAGTCGTGACGCCCGGCGTGACCACCGACGATGCCCTGCTCGACCACAATGCGAACAACTTTCTGGCCACACTCGCTTACGGGCCAAACGAGCAACACGGCCTCGCTTTTCTCGATATTTCCACCGGCGAATTTTTTGTCACCGAAGGCGACTCTGGAACCGTGGACAAACTGCTTCAAAGTTTCAAACCTGCAGAAGTCATCTTGCCCAAAAGCCGGGTAAAGGAATTTGTGGCCATTTACGGCGACAAGTTTTACACCAACACGCTCGAAGACTGGATTTTCACCCGCGATTTTGCTCGCGAAAAACTGCTCAGCCATTTTCAGACCGCCAGCCTTAAAGGTTTTGGTGTGGAAGAACTAGACCTCGCTCAAACAGCTGCCGGGGCCGCGCTGCACTACCTCGCGGCGATGGAAAATACCAAACTGGCCCATATTACCGCACTTAGCCGCCTGCAAACCGAGCAATTCGTCTGGCTTGACCGATTTACCATCCGAAACCTCGAACTCGTAAGCAGCAACCACGAAAACGGTGTTTCACTGCTACAAGTGCTGGATAAAACCGTGTCGCCTATGGGCGCACGACTGCTGAAAAAATGGGTATTGTTGCCGCTCACCAAACTAGCGCAAATCCGTGAGCGGCACGATGCGGTGGAGTTTTTTGTTGAAAATCAAGAGTTTGCGCAAGAACTTGAGCCACACATCCGGCACATTGGCGACTTGGAACGACTCATGGCCAAAACCTCGGTCGGAAAAATCAGTCCCAGAGAAGCTATGCAGTTGCGCCGGGCATTGCTGGCGATTGAAGCGATGAAAAAGCTCCTCGCGGAGCAGGCTGGCGTTCAGGGCAAACCCGACTTCGGCAAGCCTACGTCGGATAAACAATCTGCCGTTTTTGCTCGGCTAGCCGAGGGCTTGAACCCTTGTTTAACGCTTCGCACCCGTATTGAAACCGACATCGCCCCCGACCCGCCTGCCGACATTCGCAAGGGTGGTGCCATTGCAGATGGGGCAGATGAAAGCTTGGACGAACTCCGCCATGTGGTACGGAACAGCCGCGAAATACTGCTCGAAATCCAACAGCGCGAAATCGAGCGCACGGGCATCACCAGCCTGAAAGTGGCTTTCAACAACGTGTTCGGCTATTACATCGAAGTCACCTCCAAGTGGAAAGACCAAGTGCCACCCGAATGGACGCGCAAACAGACCATCGCCAATGGGGAGCGTTTCATTACAGAGGAACTTAAAATACTGGAAGCCAAGATTTTGGGGGCCGAAGAGAAAATTTTGGAACTGGAGGAAAAACTGTTCCGCGCCCTCGTAGAGGAAATCGGAAATTACATCCAGCCTATCCAACACAATGCCCAATTGGTAGCGCGGCTCGATTGCCTGCTTTCCTTTGCCAAGCTGGCCCAGAAAAACAACTACGCCCGTCCAGAACTCGACGACTCGACCTTACTAGATATTCGCGAAGGCCGCCACCCGGTCATCGAAACCCAACTGCCGACGGGTGAGCAGTATGTGCCCAACGACGTGTTTCTCGACAGCGAATCGGTGCAAATTATACTCATTACAGGGCCAAACATGGCCGGCAAATCTGCACTGCTGCGCCAAACCGCGCTCATCACTTTAATCGCGCAAATGGGCAGTTTCGTCCCTGCCAAAAGTGCCCGCATTGGCTTGGTGGACAAGGTGTTCACGCGTGTGGGTGCCTCCGACAACATCAGTGGCGGCGAGAGCACCTTTATGGTCGAGATGAACGAAACAGCCCTGATTATGAATAACATCAGCGACCGCTCCCTCATTCTTCTGGACGAAATCGGGCGCGGCACCAGCACTTATGACGGGATCAGCATTGCCTGGAGTCTCGCCGAATACCTGCATGACAACGAACGCGCCCACCCCAAAACCCTCTTTGCTACGCACTACCACGAACTCAACGAACTGTCCGAAAGCCACGAGCGTATCCACAACTTCCACGTCAGCACCAAAGAGGTAGGCCAAAAAGTGGTTTTCCTCCGCAAACTCGTACCGGGCGGTTCCAACCACTCTTTTGGCATCCATGTGGCGCGTATGGCGGGTATGCCGCAGGCCATCGTGCAGCGGGCGAACGAGATTCTCAAAACCTTGGAGGAAAAGTCGGTGGAAGGCAGGGAGCAAGTTGAGCGAAGCGAAATCCCGATGACGGAGGAAATCGGGAAGGCAAATGGCAAGGAGCAAAAAGTGGAGACCCAAGCCCAAATCCGCAAAAAAGTCAAAAACATCTCCACACCGCTGCAGCTGCACATCTTCGATGTGGACGATTATACCTTGAAAATCAAAGAGACCCTGCTCGCGCTGGATTTGAACACCATGACCCCGATGGATGCGCTTTGGAAGTTGAACGAGTTGGTGAAAATTGCAGGGAAGAAATGAGTAGTAAAGCCTATTTTTGTATAAAAATTGTGAATGTCCATGCCTGAACAGACTATACAACAACCGTTTAGCAATCTACAGTTAGAATTGCTGAGCCTTTATGCCCGCAATATTTCGGATGAAGAACTGCTGCAAATCCGGGATATGCTCGCTCGTTTTTTTGCCGACCGCGCTACCAAACGCGCCAATGAAGTGTGGAAAGAAAAAGGTCTTGACGCGGAAGAAATTTTGAAAAAGCATCGTCGCACTCCGTACCGTCGCGTTTCCACATGAAAGTCGTTTTGGATACAAACGTTCTGTTTGTCTCGGTTTCTGAGTTTTCGCAATACTACCCGATATACCGGGCCTTGAAAGACAAAGCGTACGAGTTGTTGGTGACGACCGATATAATGCTTGAATACGACGAAGTTATAGGTGACGAGATGGGTGCAGAAGTAGCAGACGATTTGCTGGCCTTTCTTGCCCATGCTTCTAACGTCCACAAAATCAATAAGTATTACTATTGGAATTTGATTACAGCAGACCCAGACGATGACAAATTTGTAGATGCAGCAGTAGCTGGAAACGCTGATTTTATTGTCACTGATGACCGTCATTTTCGGGTTTTGAAAAAAATTGCTTTCCCGAAAATCAAGGTAATTTCTGTAGATGAGTTTTTGAAAATGGTGCAGAAAGGGTTATTGAATGGTTAATTATCGGGTGCACCTCAGAAGCCGAATGAATTGGTGAAGATTGCCAGCAAAAAATAAAAACCATGCGTCCGGCCCATCTCCTGCCCACTGTCGTTTTCGCACAATTCGCAGGCACTTCGCTCTGGTTCGCCGTGAATGCCGTCCTGCCTGATTTACAGCAGCAATTTCCTGATATTCAAAACTTTCTGCCTACCATGACAGCGGCAGTCCAATTGGGCTTTGTGGTAGGCACGCTTATGTATGCCTGGCAATCTATTGCCGACAGGTTTTCACCCGTTCGGGTATTTGTCGTGTCAACCATCGTTGCGGCAGGGACGAATTTACTGTTGTTGATTTTTCATACAAGCCTGTATGAATTGGTAGCCCTTAGATTTACGGTTGGGTTTTTTCTCGCCGGAGTTTATCCCGTAGGCATGAAGATTTGCAGCGATTGGTATGAACGCGGACTGGGAAAAGCACTGGGCTATCTGGTAGGCGCTTTGGTATTAGGAACGGCTTTTCCGCATCTTTTGAAAGCACTGTCGCTGCACATGGATTGGCGATGGGTTATCCTTGCAACTTCGGGATTGGCGCTGTCGGGAGCTATGTTCATGGGCTTGCTCGTGCGAGACGGTCCATTTCGGCGACCATTGGGCAAATTCAATCCTGGTGTGTTGGGCTTGGCATTTCGACAAAAGTTGTATCGAACTTATGCCTTTGGATACTTTGGACACATGTGGGAACTGTACACTTTTTGGGCGTTTACGCCTGTGATCATAGGGTTGTACAACAGGGCTACTGGGGATGCCTTGGATGTGTCGGGATGGTCGTTTGGCATCATCGCTATGGGTGCGCTGGGCTGTGCTTTAGGCGGAGAGTTGTCCCTGCATTGGGGTAGTAGACGGCTGGCGTTCGGAGCCTTGTTAGCCTCTACCTTATGTTGCCTGATCTCGCCATTAATGGTATGGTTTCCACCGATTGTCTTTTTGGTTTTCATGATGGTTTGGGGTACAAGCGTTGTGGCTGATTCTCCGCAATTTTCCGCGCTGGTTGCTCAAAACGCCCTGCCAGAATACCGCGCCACTGCCATCACGATCGTCAACAGCATTGGCTTCTTCATCACCATACCAAGCTTGTACTGTATGCAGTGGGCTTTTACGCAGATTTCTGAGCGCAACAGCTTTATCCTTTTGGCACTGGGTGGGATTTTCGGTTTAGGGAGCATTTGGGGCGCAAGAAAGCACTAGAAAGTCTACTTTTGCTGCGCAAAATGGAAAACAAGGCCCTTATCTCCATCATCGTCCCCGCTTTCAATGAGGAAGAAAACCTCGTTGTATCTGTCCAGAAAATTGCTGGAACCCTGGCAAATCTAAGTGGCCAGTATTCCTTTGAACTGATCTTCGTCAACGACGGCAGCAGCGACAAAACCTTGGGCTTGCTGCGTCAATTGCACCAAAAACACCCTGATTGGGTACATTATCTCAGTTTTTCGCGCAATTTCGGCCACATGAGCGCATTGCGCTGCGGGTACGACCATGCGCGTGGGCAAGCGGTGATTTGCATGGACGCTGACCTCCAACACCCACCCGCCTACATCCCTGTTTTTTTGGAAAAATGGGCGGAAGGCTATGAAATCGTGTTCACCAGCCGACAAGACGACGAAAAGACCGGCTGGTTCAAGCGCCTCAGTTCCAAATATTTTTATGGATTGATGAACCGATTCTCCGATGTTCGCATCGAACCCGGTGCAGCCGATTTTCGTCTCTTGGACCGAAAAGTGGTGGATTTGATCCGGCAATCACAGGAGACCGACCTGTTTATTCGGGGCTTTATCCCTTGGGTGGGTTTCCGGCAGCACATCATTCCTTACACTCCTGACAAAAGATTTGCCGGGCAATC
>JACMMM010000190.1 GCA_014379065.1 Saprospiraceae bacterium | reverse complement strand
TTCGTTGGCTTCCTTTTTTGGGGGCAAAAATTCCCAGAAGCGGCGGCTGCCGGCCAAGCCAAAATTTCGGACAACCTTCGTGGGATGCTCAATCCGCTCTACCTGTTCATGCTCCTTTGCATGGTGCTGACTGCCAACACTGAACTTAGCACCCAACAATGGGTAGGCCCGCTGCTTCAATCTACGGGTGCACAACCCATGATCGTGCTCGCACTTACGACGGGTCTGATGGCTATAGGCCGTTATTATGCCGGGCCGGTTATCCATCGTTTCAACCCCACGGGTGTATTGTGGGGATCGGCGATCATGGCTGCCATTGGTATTTATCTGCTTGGGCATAGTACAGGTGCGATGACCTATGTTTCTGCCATTCTCTTCGCGGTGGGGGTGTGTTATTTCTGGCCGACGATGCTTGGTTTCACAAGCGAATACATTCCTAAATCGGGCGCACTTGGCATGTCGGTCATGGGCGGTATGGGGATGTTTGCAACGGGCCTTTTGCAACCCATCGTGGGTGGCTGGATTGATGCTTCGAAGCGGAGCGCCGAAGCAAGCGGGCTGACGGGCAATGCCATTGACCTCGCTGCTGGACAGGCTACTTTGGGGAAATTGGTCATATTCCCGCTTATCCTGATCGTTGCCTTTGGCGCGTTGTGGTTCTATATGCGCAGCCGCAAAAGTGAGAGTTGAGCGGATTTACCGAGAGGATTTACAAGTAATTTTTTTGACAGGATTTACAGGATAAACAGGATTGTGACACCGAATTGTCGGCTTTGCCGACAACTCTTCTTAAATCCTGTTTATCCTGTAAATCCTGTCAAAACTAAACCATCATGTCTACACTCTACCTCATCCCTTGCCCCATTGCAGAAAATGCCCTGCATACCGTCGCACCGTATGCCCAAGTTATAGCGCGGCAACTGGACATCTTCATCGTAGAGCGAGCAAAAACGGCGCGGCATTTTATCAAAAGCCTAACCCCATCTCGGCCCATTCAGGAGATGGTGTTTGTGGAATTGCCGCCCCACCCCCAACCCCTCCCCTTCGGAGAGGGGAGTAATGAGGCTGAACAAGTTTTCCGCGAAGCCATAAAGGCAGGTAAAAACGTAGGCTTGCTTTCCGAAGCAGGCTGCCCTGGCGTAGCCGACCCCGGTGCGAGCATTGTCGCGCTTGCCCATAGAGAAGGGGTAAAAGTAGTGCCCTTGGTAGGCCCCTCCTCCATCTTATTGGCCCTCATGGCTTCGGGCATGAACGGCCAGCGGTTCAGTTTCCACGGCTATTTGCCGCCCAAGCGCCCCGAACTTGCCAAGGAACTTCGTCGCTTAGAGAATCTTTCCCGCCAACACGACCAGACACAAATTTTTATCGAAACTCCCTACCGCTCGCAGATGGTATTGGAAGTAGCGCTCGAATCTTTGCAACCCACAACGCTTTTCGGCGTGGCGCAAGACCTCACAGGCGAAGCAGAATTTATCTGCACGCTTTCCGTGAAAGACTGGAACAAGTCAGGGAGGAAGACGCTGGAGAAATTACCAGGAGTGTTTTTGGTGTACTGCGGAAACAAGGAATTTTTTAAACCGATAGGACACTGATGTTTCACGCAACACCGCTACGACACAACGTGTTGGAAGTCAAAAAATGGTTTTGTATCGTAGCGGCGTTGCGTGAACCCAAAATCACCGAATAATCGCCACTTGCACCCCAAAATTCATACGCAATGTGGGGATAAACTTGGGTGCATCGGCGTATAGGGCATAAATTTCCGGGTTTTCACTCCAAACGATGGAAGGCCGCGCAGTAAGCCGGAAGCCTTCAGACCGGAACAAGTTAAACCCAATGCCAAGGTTGAAACTGGTAGTTTGTTTCTTAATAAGGTCGTCATGCCGAAGTTCGTAAGGCCAGGGTTGTTTGACTTCTGCGCCGCTGAAAACAATACGGTCAGGGGTGCCGGAGTCAAAAAAATCAATCGTCAGACCTGCTTGTAAGTACACACATTGACAGCGGTGAATCCTTACCTCAGCCTTGAGCGGAACCGTCCAATAAGCGGGCTTGAACTCGCGAATATCCGTCAGGTAATAGGTCACAGGCACCCCGTCTTCTATTCGCATTTTCGATTGGCCAGTGCTCAACCCATATTCGTAATATTGATAGTATTTGCGCCCAATACCCGCACCCAGGGCGAGAGAGCCGATGGGTACTTCCAATTGGAAGCTGGGAATAAATCGAGGCTTAAAGCCATCAGTAAGCTGACTCACGTCAAAACCTATTTCGAGACCGCCCACTAGTTTTCCAAAATTCCGTTGAGCAAAGCCCATTTGGAGGAAACAGCCAAGGGCCAAAAGCAAGGCAAGTTTTTTCATACCGCAGATAAGTTTGGTTCAAAGATAACGGGAAGCTGTGGTACGCTGCTTTCCCATGGCATTAAAACATAAGTAGCCACGAATTACACGAATTTCCACCAATTGAACTCAAGGTTAGTGAAAATTCGTGCCATTCGTGGCAAGCTAAAACGAAAAACCCCGCCTGGCACATGCCGGGCGGGGTTCGTGTATCGCTGGTTCTGAATTACTTTATTTGATTTTGGCGATGTCGGCGCTGGTGTTATTGATACCGCGGCTAGTCCATTCGATTCTGTCTGGGTTGCCAGCCGTGGTCAGTTCGACCGTAGCGGCCTCTACCAAAGTAAGGCCGGTTACTTTATTGCCGATGTGGCCATTCTCGCGGTAGTTGTTTTCCCAGTTCACTTTGTATTCGTTCACGCTTGCGGTCAGTGATTCGCTGATCGTAGCCACTGTCAGTGTCTCAGGGTTTACACCTGCCACGAAGTGTGTGCCGAGGTATTCGCCTTGCTTGCTGAAAACACTGATGCTGTAAGTTTTCGTGCCACGGCTAAAACCGCGAGCGATATTGTAAAGGACTGCGGTGTATTCTTTCGTTTCGAAAGCGGCTACTGGTTCTGGGCACACTGGCATGTTGCTGAAAGATGCGCTGCGCTCCAATTCAGGAA
>JACMMM010000189.1 GCA_014379065.1 Saprospiraceae bacterium | reverse complement strand
GTCGGAAGGTAGCAGGCCGTTTTTTCTGAGCTCGACAAATGCACGCCATCCGCTCAGTGGATATGGCTTTATGTCGCGGTAATCAAATGATAGCGAATACACCGCACTGAAATGGCGTTGGCGGGTATTACCGCTCAAAAAATAATCTGGATTCAACACATGCGCCACTGTATCGGCCACTTGGTTGTCGCGATATTCGAGTGTAAAAGATTGGCTTTGGAAAAGTTTTGGGCGTGAAATCAAGGTCACGGAAGCCAAAATCTGCTCGAGTTGCCAGGTTTCACGCACTTTCAAGAATTCAAGTTTATTGGCCGTGGTCTTGTACGACAGTTCATGCGCTCGGCTATAGGATAGGCTGGCTTCCAATCCAAGCGTGCGGTTGCGGTTGAGGCCAGGACTTCGGTAAGCGAGTTCGTAGCGGTTGGTATAACCGAATTGGGCTTTGGCTTTCAAGGCATCGGCCTGGCCTGTAAGATTGAGTTGACTCCAATCGAGGCCGTAGTTTACTCTTTTGAAAGAATGGTTAAATTCATTCCACCACACGTTGAAATTGCGGTCGGAGAGCGAAAGGATCGGTACGGGGAATATATACCACCCTTCTGAGACATGGACGAGCAGACTGACACGGCCCTTGCCATTCCATTGGGCTACGCTGATGCTGGCTTCCGAAAAAATGCCAAGGTTCATCAAGCGGAGGCGATTGCGCTCCAAGGCTGCGGGAAGCCCACTAGCAGGAATAGAATCGCCTTTGGCAAATTCCAACTCCCTTAAGATCGTGCCGCCTTTCGTTTTTTTATTTCCTTCAATCGTAATTTTTTCGATCAAAACAAACTGTCCGAAAAGCGAATCTGCTTGCGCGGCAAGCACAACAGGGGCAAAGAAAAACAGGATTAAAATCTTGAAATTCAGGCAAAATGAAATAACGCGGTTCAGGGGCATCGTGTTTTTGTGTTCAATATTCTTTTGACAGAGTTGGGTTTTTTTGACAGGATTTACAGGATGAACAGGATTTAAGAGGGATTGTCGGCTTTGCCGACAATTCGGTGTAACACATCCTGTTCATCCTGTAAATCCTGTTAAAAAAACTCATGCGCGCACGCACTTTTCAAGGGGCGAACAATTGTCGAGTAAAATATTCCCCTTGTATTTGAATAAGACCCCAGGTGCATAATCCACTTCGAAGAGCAAATGGACAACAGTAGATGAGGGGCTAAGTTCGAATTTGTACTGCCGCCAATCCGCATGATCAATCAAAGGGGAGGTGGCCAAAAGTTCGTTCTTCCCACCTTTCTCCGAGTAGCCAAAGATGCGCAATCTGGTTGGTTTGTTGTAGCCTACATATTTGGGTGCATGAGCCAGATAAAGGGTAAAAGAGTAGCATTTCCCGCTCACGAGCGGTTCAGCCAGTGTTTGCGTAATGTCTTCTCGGGTGCCGTCTTCCCGAATGACAAGACCGAGGCAGGTTTTGCCATCTTGGGCCGGGAACATGATTTCCCAAGCCCCCGGTAGAATATCTGGCGTGCTTCCCTTATAGGTAAAGTGCCAACCCTTTGGGCATTTGCCAGAACCAGCGGCATCTTCAAATGACGGGTTGCGGAGGTATATTTTCCCCTGCGATTGCCATGAACTTGCAAGCAGAGGGAAAAGAAACAAAAACAATTTTTGCATCAAAAAATGGGTCGAGGTTTAGTGGGTTCGCAGGTTCAGTGGTTAATCGGTTTTTAACCCTTTAACCACTGAACCTACAAACCATCAAACCTTATATTTACCAGAACACAATGTACAATGCTGCCAAAATACCTACAATGAGCAGCGCACCAATGGCAAACGTTTGGGAGGTCTTAAACATCGAAGCGTCCACTTCCATTGCCTTGGGGTTGTCTTTACTTTTCGGATCAGCTAGGCTAATGATGGCCATGACTGCTACTAGTATCAAGAAAGCATAGCCCATTTGATTCAGGAACGGCACTTCGGGCATGTAAGTTTTAAAGGCAATGCCCAAAGGAATGGTGGCAAGTGCCGCTACCAGCGCGGCAGTGGCGGTGGCGCGTTTCCAGAAGAAGCCCAGCAAAAAAATTGCGACAACCCCCGGCGAAATTAGCCCCGTAAATTCTTGAATAAACTGGAAGCCCTGTTCAAGCTTTTGCAATTGTGGCGATACCAATACAGCGATGGCCATCGCAACTATAATCGTCCAGCGCCCCACAAGTACTTGTTTTGCCTCGCTCGCTCCTTTTTCTATATACTTGTTGTAAAGGTCGAGCGTGAAAATCGTGGCAATTGAGTTTGCCTTGCCTGCTAACGAAGCCACAATGGCTGCAGTCAATGCTGCGAACGAAAGCCCTTTCAGGCCCGGACCAAGCAAATTGAGCAATACGGGGTATGCTTTGTCAGGCTTAACTTCGCCTGCTGCATTCACCATTTCTTGTTGGAACATCCCTTTTTGGTAAAGCACGAAGGCTGCAATGCCCGGCAGCACTACAATGATCGGCATCAGCATTTTCAAGAACGCTGCAAATAGGAGCCCGCTGCGTGCTGTTTCGATTTTAGCGCCTAATGCTCGTTGGGTAATATACTGATTGCAACCCCAATAGTTGAGGTTGGCGATCCACATGGCTCCGAACAACACTGTAAGCCCTGGGAGATCTTTATAGTATTTATTCGACTTGTCAAAAATCATATGGAAATGGTCCGGTGCCTGGTCTTTGATCAGTCCGAGACCAGCCATAGCGCCTTGTGTGCCAAATTGTTGCGCCACCAAATCCAAGGCGAGATAGGTCGTGAAAAGCCCACCCAGCACCAGAATTGCGACTTGGATAACGTCGGTATAACCAATCACTTTCATCCCTCCAAGTGTGATGAAGATGGCAAAAATTGCCAAAAACAGCGCACAAACAGTAAAGCCATTGATGTGTAGCCATGAAATTCCGAACAGGTTAAAATCTACGTTGAAATTGGTGATCGAATCAATGGCCAAAGCGCCGAGATAAAGAATAGCGGTGAGGTTTACAAATACATATACCAGCAGCCAGAACACTGCCATCATCGTTGCTACCAATGGACTGTACCGCTTTTCGAGAAATTGCGGCATGGTAAAAATCCTGTTTTTGATATAGCCTGGCATAAAAAAGACCGCTACCACCAACAGTGTAGCCGCAGCCATCCATTCATAGGAGGCAATGGCCAAGCCCATGGCAAAGCCCGAACCGCTCATACCGATAAATTGCTCGGCGCTGATGTTTGAGGCAATGAGGGATGCACCAATGGCCCACCACGTGAGCGCACCTTCTGCAAGGAAGAAGTCGGTCGCAGTGTTTTCGCCAGATTTCTTTTTTAGATAAATCCAGTATCCATACCCTGATACGATGATAAAGTACAGGATAAAAACGGCATAATCCAAAGATTGTAAAGCAGAACCCATGAGTGTCCAGTTGAAAAAGGTGAATAGAGAAGTGGTGTGGCAAATAATTTGGGTCTTGCTAAGGCAGCACAAATGTAGGAATGGTAATATAATTCCAGAAAAATAAAAATCATCGGGCGG
>JACMMM010000188.1 GCA_014379065.1 Saprospiraceae bacterium | reverse complement strand
TATTTGGTCATCCCCAGGCTATCCGTGAGCCAGGCGAGTTCGTTGCGGTCTACATAAAATTCCCATTTTTCAAAGACCAGCGTATTGCCGGTTTTATCTTCAATGTCGTGGATTTCCGCCCGCAGGATTTTATTTTCGAAATACTGGTTTTGGAAATTCGGATTCAGAATGATCTTGTTCTCGTAGCAGGTGATATCAATGTCGATCGGATCGTCTGTAGTTGCATCAAAAAGCAATACATTGTCTAAAGCATTGATTTTGGCACAATTGATGGCCTTGTTGAACGAAAAGGAGATCTCGTCGCCCACATGGTACACGCCATCCGAAGGTTCGGGCACGCCAATCAAGCTTGGTGGCTGACGCTCGATGCGACCTTTGATGATGTGGGAATACCCAGGTTTGTCGGAAGCGTCGCCGGAGCACAGGGCAATGGAACGGATCTCATACGGTCCATCTGCGAGTCCATCCGTATTCCAGTAAAACTGGGTAAATACATTTCCAAGATCAGCCTTCACAATCTCTGCCCCCGGTTGTATTGCATTGATCAATGGGTCATCGGGCGGCACAATATTGATCCAGGCGCCATCGCCATCGGAAGGCCGGTATTGTACCCTTATCTTGTCAAATTCTGCGTCAGATTTATTATATTCCGATACGGTAATGCGCATCACATCGTCCGGACCTTGTGTGATGGGATCAGGGAAAATCACCCAATCCTGCTGCGGCACATTGATCTCCACTTCGCTGCAGGGTTTGATAAAGTGTACACTGATGTAATGCGCAGAGTACAGGATAGTATCCAAATCCGGCAATATGCCTAATGCATTTGCGCGCTCGTCTTCGCAAAGGGAATAGAACACAACTTCCAGGCTGTCATAATCATATTCCTCGGGCCCTCTTTCCACGGTGATGGTTACCGGCACGGATTCGCCATAAGGGATCGCATAAATCACGGGGTGATCCAGCGCTGCGCCATTTAGATAAATCCTAGCACCATCCGGATTGCTTTCCGGGCCTGCAGTCAGGGCATAAGACCAGGTCTCGTTGGTTTCACTTTGATTACCGAGCGTAAACTTGAATACGGCCGCTTCGTTGGCGGGCACATCCACTGCAATTGCGCCGCTGCCATCACGGAATTCCATGCTGTTCCCTTCGCGGTGGGCAGTCTTGGGTTCCCAGGGGCAACTGCTTTGCCCGGATACGGTTCTGAACACCGGCGTTTTGTATGCGGAATCCATGGCGATGTCGATGGAAAAGGCGTCGCCCGGATCATTATCCGCCAAAACGAACCCGGTGGTCAGGGCATTTTCTTGCTCCGTTCCAAGACTAATGGCATTAGCCGACTCAAAGGTGGTATGAATGATGCCGCCCAGCACTACACCCGCCGCTTCAAGCTGGATAATCATGTCCACATTAAAATAGCTGCTATTTTGAGTTCCACCTGCGCTTGCGGTTGTGGTGTCACTGGTTTCTGAATATTCATATTCTATGCCAGCATCAAATGATACGTTCCGCCGGAATGGGGCCGCCTTTTTTTGCGATTCATTATTGGCCAGTATCTGTTTCCATGTGTTGATGGAATTGAGGCATGTATCTCTTTTCTCCGGCGTTGTGTTTGCATCATTGGCGATGGCGTCCAGATAACGGATCACATTATTTCGAATGTGGTAATCCGTGTACATATAGGTAGTGCCATAATTTTGGGGCGTCACTGCCACCACTACCTCCACATTACCATTGCAATTAGTGGTATCAAAGCCAACTTTGTCCGAAAAGCCAAAATTAACGTTCAAACCAGACCCGACAAATAGATCACCGCCCTGTACCCAGCCACCTAAAAAGGGGATACTATCAGCAGAGCCTACAATGAGTTCGTCGGAATTGGTGGAAATCCGTTCATCGAAACTGTGGCAAACTTGCAAGGAGCTCTCCGAGGACTTTGTAACGGTCGAAGTCTTGGTGATTTCTGGTCCTATCACCCCGCCAAAGTCAAGACCAAATCCACTAAATTCGTAAGAAAAACCGGGTAAAAGGTCTATAATGACGGTACCTCCAAATCCCGAAGCATCCTCAGTTGCAAAAGAAATGCTTTGGCAAAATTTCTGGTTTTTTTCCACATAGGCATAACTTCCATCGCCTGGCGGATCGCGAAGCACAACACTTGGCACTTGCGGGAGTTGGGTGGTGAAGGTGTTTGACTTCGTAAAGAGGCCCGTTACCAAAACCTGTTGAACGAGGCTGCTTTCGTTGCCGCTTAAAGATTTTCCTGTTATTTGTATGTTTTGAAGGAAGGGCGGTGAGGAATTCACAATACCTGCCTGAAATTTGTATTGCAGCACAGTAGCGCTCAGGATGGTATCCTTCACGGACCCTGCCACATCATTGATGATGCGAATGTTTCCCGTATCCAGCGGGCAACCCTCCCCCAGGTAATACTCGGTAAGACTTATTCCAATAGTGTACGTTTGGTTTTGCTCCAGCACTACAGTAGCACAGCTTGGGCTGAAAGGTTCCAAACCACTCACAATCTCCACCTGTGGAGGCGCATAGTAGATAAAGTCTACAATAGTGTCAGGAATGGTTCTCAAATCTACCTGAGTTCCACCTTGCACCTGGAATGCAGTCTTTATGGTTGGATCAGAATGTTCCACCACAGCAACCGTAAATTGTATGGGTGGCAGATTCAAAAATTCATATTCGCCATCAACATTATCAATCTGTATAATCCGCTCAAAACAATCATCAAGGGAGCGGACTTTTACAATACAAACCGTGCCGCTGGGGGCGCCTGGATTGCTGATAATGGGCAATTTACAATCACCCCCAGCCACATAGCCGCTTATCTCTCGGGTGGTAACGTCATTAAATACGATGCCTGCAATGGGACTGACCACATTAATTACCTCCCAGTTGGCAGGTAGGAATTCGTGGTCTTCAAATATTGGCGTGAAAATTACCGTTGCACCAGGATCCAGATCAACGATAAATTTACCGATGCTATCCGTGTAAATAGGCGGAGAATATGATTCTCCATTGACCAGAATCTCTATATTTTCTGCAAAGCAGTCGGTGTCCTTATAGCGTACAAAACCTGAAACAGGTATGGTAGATCGATCTGTAAAATCAACCTGGTCTACCGATGTGATACTTGGATTAAGCGTAACCTGCCGGGTAGCCGGAGCGAACTCATGCGGCGTGGTACTTTGGTTGGGAGACATGACTGTCCACTCTGTTCCGAAAGTCATTCCCGGCTCTGACAGCAATACAGAACCAGCATTGTTCAGCCGGTTGCCATTGCCCTCATCCATCGCAAAATAGACCCGAAGCCCGCGTTCCTGTGGATCACGTGAGTTCTGGAAGTGGGAAAGGATACTGGCTTGCGATAACGTTGTGTCGTACAAGGCCAATTCATCTATCAGACCGCCATATTGTTCAAATAAATCTGTGCCTGATTTGAGCGCTCCCAGGGTCCAATCCTGGTTAGGTTCTGACCAGTTGCCTGTGTACCCAGGTAAAAGCGCAGTCCCCAGCAGCGCACCGTCTTTATAGGCCGTTACTTGCGTGCCCGCACCACTGCTGTCAATGGTAAATGCCAAATGGTGGTAGCCAAGACCCAACAAGCCAAAATTTTGTACTTGACCGTTGAGCCGGAAAAGGATGTTGTTGTCCACACCGTTGGACTGCAATTGTAACTGAAAACTGTT
>JACMMM010000187.1 GCA_014379065.1 Saprospiraceae bacterium | reverse complement strand
TTTACACGAATTGACGTGGGCAATATATCTTATCCCTGAAAATTAGTACAATTAGTGGCTACCCCAATAGATACTAAAAACTACTTTTGCGCCCAAAGTGTACTTTTTACAAAAAGTCTTCAAACATGGTCATCATCGCCGATTGCGGCTCTACAAAATGTGACTGGCTTCTCTCGCGTGGCGGACGCGACCAGCAACTCGAAAACACGGTGGGATTTAGCCCTTTCTTCCACACCACCGCTGAAATCCGAGATATTATCGAAGATCAGCTGCTCCCAAAATTAGAACCAGATGAAGTCACTGAAGTGTATTTTTATGGCACAGGCGTACATGATGAACATCGAGCGGAGATTGTCGCAGCGGCACTAAGGACCTGTTTTCCCAAAGCAAAGGCCGAGGTTGAACACGATTTATTGGGCGCTGCGCGGGCAGTATGTGGCCGAACTGCGGGCATTGCCTGTATCCTTGGGACGGGATCCAACAGTTGTTATTATGATGGTGTCAAAATACTGGATAATGTACCGCCACTAGGATGGTTGCTTGGCGACGAAGGAAGTGGCACACACTTGGGCAAAGCGCTGCTTCGAGCCTGGTTTTATCGCGAGTTGCCGGCCGATCTTGATGCCGCATTCAAAAAAGAACACCCCGAAGGTGAGCACGCCATTAAAGATCGTGCTTATGAGAAAGGGGCAAACGCATACCTTGCTACCTTTACGCGTTTTTTGGGCGACAACCTCCAACATCCTTTCATTCAAAAGCTGGTTTCTGAGTGTCTAGGCGAATTCCTTGATCGTCATGTATGCAAATACCAAGGCCATCAGCACGTCCCTGTCCATTTTGTAGGCTCCATCGCACACCATTTTCAGGAAATTCTGTCAAAATGTATGGAAGACCGCCGTTTACAATTGGGAAAAATCGTTCGGAAACCAATTTATCCCTTAGCAGAGTTTCACATGGGAACTGCTGACTAACCCATTGATCTAAGAAAAATGGCAAAAGATATAATAGCAACAAAAGAGATAAAACGCATTGCAGTATTTACTTCGGGAGGCGATGCCCCGGGCATGAACGCCGCAGTGCGTGCCATCGTGCGAAATGCATTCAACAACGACCTGCATATATATGGCATCATGCGCGGGTATGAGGGTATGATTGATGGAAACATCAAACGCTTGGAAACCACGGACGTAAGCAACATCATCCATCGGGGCGGTACAATTTTGAAAACAGCCCGAAGCCAAAGGTTTATGACCCCCGAAGGCCGCCGCCAAGCCTACGAAAATCTTGTAGATAATGACATTGACGCCCTAATTGCCATCGGCGGCAACGGCACGTTCACCGGAGCCATGAAATTAATGGAAGAATTCCCCGATATGCCTGTGGTGGGCATCCCAGGCACAATTGACAACGACCTTTTTGGCACAGATTTCACCATTGGTTTTGACACCGCTGTAAACACGGCCGTACAGGCGGTGGACAAAATACGGGACACGGCAGATTCCCACAATCGCCTTTTTTTTGTAGAAGTGATGGGCCGCAATTCTGGCTTTATAGCCCTTCACACGGCCATTGCAGGCGGCGCCGGCGGGGTGCTCATCCCTGAGGAAGAAACTTCGATTGACGATTTGGTGAAGCTTTTAAAACGCGGCGCAAAACGCGCCAAACTATTCAGCATCGTTATCGTGGCAGAGGGCAACCAAATGGGCACCGTTTACGACATTGCCCATAAAGTGGAAGAAAAAATTAGCCTCTACGACGATATAAAAGTGACCGTGATCGGACACTTGCAACGCGGAGGCTCACCCAGCACATTGGACCGGGTGCTGGCTTCCGTATTGGGCTTTACTTCCGTGGAAGCGTTGTTGGCGGGGAAATCAGGGGTAATGGTGGGCATCAAAAACAACAATGTTGATTATACTCCATTTGCAGAAGCCATCGCAAAGCATAAACCAATGAACAAGGATTTGCTGCGCATGGCGCATATTTTGGCGCAATAAATGTTGAGGGGGTTGAGAGTTGAGAATGTTGAGGGTTGAGATCGTTGAGGGTTGAGATCGTTGAGCGGAGCATCTCAACATTCTCAACCCTCAACATTCTCAACAATCATTTCGCTTGCTCCCAAAGTTCAATCTTGTTCCCTTCTGGATCCATTACCCAAGCAAATTTGCCGTACTCCCCCTCTGTAACCGGGTCGCCCACCAATGGCACCCCTTCTTCACGCAACGCCACCAACAGGGCATCAAGGTCGTCGACTCTAAAATTGATCATAAACGCCGACGCTGATGGTTCAAAATATTCTGTGCTGGTTTTGAAAAAACTCAGGTTGGAACAAGCTTCCGGGTTAGGGTCATCTTTGTAAAAAAATTGTGCCCCCCAGCTTTCCAGTTGTATCCCCAAGTGTTTTGAGTACCATGCACGGGTTTCTTCAAGGTGCTGGCATTTTAAAAAAATGCCGCCTAGGCCAATGACTTTTTTCATATAATGTGTAATGTTGACAATGTGACCTATATGGCCTATGTGTTCCCGCCTTCGCTTTTACTCGCCTTAACCTACAGCGGCGCGAGATGCTATGGTGGGTAAAAATAAAGGTAATTGAATTGGCAAATGTAATGTGAACGGCGCTAACAAAAATCAAAAAAGCGGCCCGCGCTTGGTACAGCGAAGCGCAGATGTCTACATTTGCCCACCTGATTGGAAAATTGAGATATTAAGATATCCAGAATATCCAAATAACTCAATTTCACAATCCCCAGTTTATGGAAAAAACGCTCGAACAATTTAGCCAAGTGGTAGGCCGCTGCCGTGATCTTTTTGTAAAAAAACAGCCGATTACGGCACAGCATGGCGCATTCTTCGCCCATCCAGCATTACTGACCAATTGTATATCAAAGCATTGCGCATCCGCAGTATCGAAGAGAAAGGAGCGCAAAAAGTTGACGATCCGGTGGAAGGAGAGTTTGTGGGCTTGGTGAACTACAGCGTGTTGGCGCTGATACAAATGTCGCTACCCCAAGAGGCCTCGCTTGAGCTTGCTCCGGCAGAAGTGGCTCGTTTGTTTGACCAACACATTAGCGAGAACATCCGCCTATTGCAAGCCAAAAACCACGATTATGACGAGGCTTGGCGGCTTATGCGCGTGAGCAGCATGACCGATTTGATCCTGCAAAAACTACTGATAATCAAGCAAATAGAAGACAATTTTGGACAAACCGTCGCTTCTGAAGGTTTGGAAGCCAACTATCGCGACATTATTAACTATGCGGTTTTTGCACTCATCAGGCTAACTGAACAGACCAATCACCAGTAAACCAATCACCAGTAAACCAATCACCAGTAAACCAATCACCAATAAACG
>JACMMM010000186.1 GCA_014379065.1 Saprospiraceae bacterium | reverse complement strand
GCTCTGATTCGTAAATCGTAAATCCAAAATCGCAAATCCCAAGACAGCCGCTTTTTTAGTTGAGACGAGTTTGAGGTCTGGCATTTTGGGACTTATTTATACTTTCGTCAAAATTTTTAACGCCATCCGTTTGCCATCTGCTCATATGAAAAGACATTCTACGCTCCTTTGTCTGCTTTTAATCCCCTGTTATCTTTCTGCCCAAATCACTTTCCAACAATTTCCAAAACCGCTCCAACTCTATCCACGCGACCTGTCCACCAATACCGCACAGGTACATATCAGCGGGACGGCCGCCCCGAGTTCCGACAGTCTGATTATTACCCTGGAAAAAAGTGACGGAATGAAGGGAATTCAGGCTTTGTCCTTGAACGATTTGGTTGGCAATCAATTCGTGGTAAGCTTTGACATCGCAGCCGGCTTGTGGAGCTACAATATCAAAGTTGAAAGGAAAACATCCAACAGCCTCGTGCTGCTCAAAGAAGCCGCGAACGTTGTAGCAGGCGATGTATTTGCCGTCGAGGGGCAATCCAATGCCCAGGCGGTTGCCTATAACGGCGATGCCAATGGGTGGCAAAACAATTTTGTACGCTGTTTTGGCACTTCAAACCCAACAGTTTTTGACGACACAAACTGGTATATCGCAGAGGGAAATGGTTATTTTTCGCCCGGCGCCATAGGTCAATGGGCTTTGCGCATGGGTTACATGTTGCAAGAAAATTTACTTGTCCCCGTAGCCATTATCAATGGGGCCGATCCCGGCAAGCCCATCGAGTTTTTTCAAAGAAATGATGCCCAACACACCGATTCGACGACCAATTACGGCCGCCTGCTCCAGCGTTTGATCAACGCCGGGCTGACAGACCATATCCGGGCAATGATGTATTACCAGGGCGAGTCCGACGGCACCCGAGCCGACATTCACAAGACATTTTTTGAGGCCCTTCACGCCGATTGGGAAGAAGATTTGCCCAATATAGAAGCCTATTACGTGGTGCAGGTGAGGGAGGGCTGCGGCGCACCTTCCTTGCAGTTGAGAGAATACCAGCGTGCATTTGAAGACTATCTGCACCATGCTAAAGCAGTTACTGCCAACGGCATCAATGGACACGATGGCTGCCATTACAATGTGCTGGGATACAAAACTTTGGGCGAAAAAATATACAAACAAATCTCGGCTGACCTGTACAATACACCCACAGGTGAACAAACCAATATCCGGGTGCTGAGCGCAAGTTTTACCAACGATTTGAATACGCAGATTGAGCTTGTTACCGATGCTGCCTCAGGATTGACAGCGCAGCTGGGAAGCGCTTATGATTTTAAAATTCAAGGCGCATCTGCCTCCGTAATCGGCATTCAGGTTGATGCTAACAAATTGATTCTGGCGCTGGATCAATCGGTGAACACCCCTAATGCTGGCTTGTCTTATTCAGGCCATTCCGGCAGCGATGCCTGGGTACTTAATGCCGATGGTTATGGCATGTTCACTTTTTACAACTTATTGATTGACAACTACCATATCGTGCCGAACTTCGACATTCCCGGTATTATGTCGGGCTCCGGCAATTGTCTTTTGTTAGACGGGACAGACGATTTCGTATATGTTGGTTCGGTGTTGAACAGCTCTTATACCAAAGAAGCCTGGATCAACTGGCAAGGCGGCACACAAGCGAACAACATTATTTCTGGCGCCGCAAACACCGCGTTTTGGTTGCCAAATGGGGTACTGTCTGCCGGGCACAACAATGCCTGGTGGCAGGTGACCGACAACGTGGTCATGACACCCAATCAATGGACGCATGTGGCAGTAACTTATGAAGCTGCTTTGGGCGAATTGAACCTTTATAAAAACGGGAAATTGGTCAGTCAGGCACAAAATGTCCCATCGCACAATGACCCCGAGGTTTATGTTGGAGCTTATGGTGCTTGCTGTACTTTCCAAGGCAAAATAGATGAGGTGCGCATTTGGGACACGGTGCGCACCCTGGAAGAAATCAGGGCCAACATGTGCCAAAAACTGCAAGGAACCGAGCCAAATTTGTCCACTTATTTCCGTTTTGATGAAACAGCAGGAGGAGCAGCTCCCAATGTAACGGCTGCACCTGATGGACAGCTCTTTAACTTTCAGGGGCTTGGCTTAAACGAAGCATGGCAGCGCTCAGGCGCTCCTATTGGGACAAAAAGCACCTATACCTATAAAGATGTGGATGAAATCAGCCTGACGACCAGCTCCGGCGACAGCCTTATTTTGTCTACACCCGATGTCCCCGATTTTGTACAGCTCTATTTTGTGGAAGAAGTGCCCAATGTGCTAAAGCCAGCGGATGGCTATGTATTGGTGGACAATCAGCGATATTTCGGGCTGTTTTATGCCAATCAAAGCATTCAGGACTTTGACCTGGAGTATTTCTACGCCAACAACCCATTTGCCTTGGTGCAGGAACAAAATCTGGGTCTGTTGCAACGCAAAAACAATGCGCAGCCTTATTGGGAAGAAACCCCACAATTTCTAGTCAATGAGGTTGACAATACCATCACGGCAAACGGGATTTTTTATCAGGAGTATATTCTGGCAATAAACGATTCCGTCACCATAAACCCATTGTCTGCACAATTGGCCGTGACACAAGCGCTCCTTTGCAGTGGTTTAAATGCTGGTGTCATCAACGCAACAGCACAGGGTGGTCTAACGCCATATTCATACAGCTTGAATGGAGGCACGCCCCAAAGCAGCGGTATCTTTACTGGTTTATCTGTAGGAAACTATTCCGTTATGGTAATAGATCAATTGGGCGACACGATCACCACCAATTTGGTCTCACTCCAAAGCCCGAGTCCATTGGATGTTTCCATTCAGGTAATTGGGAATGACGCTGTCGTGACTGTAAATGGCGGCACTCCCCCATATATCTGGAGCAGCAATGCGCCCAATCCCGATTTGCAAAACCTGTCAAATGGCACTTATACCTTGGTCGTCACAGATGCAAATGGATGTCAGGTCAATACTTCCTTTATGGTTGATTATCAACCATTATCGTTGACTACCACGCTGTTGGACGACGATTACTGCGACGGCTTTGCCAGTCTTGTGTTAGTTGCTCAAGGCGGAGAGACGCCTTATCAATACAGTTTGGACAACGACTCCTTTCAAGCCGCCAACACTTTTCAGGATTTGAATCCGGGAGATTATTCCGTTTATGTCAAAGATGCCAACGGGCAGGTGTTCGAATTGGCTCCTGTTGAAATCAACATTCCCTACCTGTTAAAGGCTACTGCGAGCGTTTTGGCTGACACCATTGCTGTTACGCCTGAAGGCGGGACTCCGCCCTATGGTTACAGCCTGAATGGCGCACCAATACAAACAGACAGCCTATTCTTCAACCTCGCCCCGGGCGAATATTCCATTGAAGTAAATGATGCTGCAGGGTGTATTACCGTCGTCACTGGGACCATTCTCACAAATGGCACGCATACACCCAATGCTAATTGGAGTTTTAAGGTAAGCCCCAATCCAAGTACCGGCTTATTTGAACTGCGGGGGAAAAATGCACCCCAGGAGATAAAAGTTTCAATTTGGGATGTTACAGGAAGGTTGCTGCAATCGTTTGATTTTGAATCCTTTGAAAGTTCTTTTTCTACGAATTTCAATTTATCGGAGCAGGCTGACGGCATCTATATCCTTCAACTAACGGATGGGAACAGGTATGAAAACTTAAGGCTTGTAAAAATGAGATAGGCATAAAAAGGGGAGGTTGATGAGGGTTTATGGGGTTTATGAAGGTTTATTTTTGCGCCCGAAAAGAGATTGAGTTTTCGAGCG
>JACMMM010000185.1 GCA_014379065.1 Saprospiraceae bacterium | reverse complement strand
GCGGCTTCGTGTCGATCATCGGCCGGCCGAACTCCGGCAAATCGACGCTGCTGAACCGGCTGGTCGGCTCGAAGCTGGCGATCGTGTCGGACAAGCCACAGACCACGCGCCACCGCATTATTGGGATATTAACGGGCGAAAACTTCCAAATGGTTTTTTCTGACACGCCCGGTTATGTGAAAACGCCCACCTACAAAATGCACAAGGCCATGAACCGTTTTGTGGAAGGAACGGTTGAAGACGCCGACCTAATGCTTTTCGTATTCGATATGACAGAAGAATTGGAAGCCGACAATCCCTTGATAGAGGTTTTGAAAAAAACAGAGGTTCCAATCTTGCTTATTTTGAACAAAAAAGATCTGGTAGCAGAGCAGCGCGTTCAGGACGTGACAGGGTGGTGGAAAAAGCATATAAAATTCGACCAGGTAATTGCCATTTCCGCGCTGAAAGACGCACAATCAGATTTTTTGCTCGAAAAAATATTGACCTATCTCCCGGAAGGACCAGCGTTTTACCCGCCCGACCAGCTGACCGATCGCCCGGAACGATTCTTTGTTAGCGAAATCATCCGGGAGAAAATTTTGAAACTCTACGACGACGAAATTCCTTATGCTTCCGAGGTGAGCATCGAGGATTTCAAGGACTCGAAAACGAACGCAGGGGAAGATATCGCCCGCATTCGCGCCACCATTTATGTAATGCGCGAGACCCAAAAAGCCATCATACTTGGGAAAGGCGGCGCGGCCATCAAAAAACTGGGCACTTATGCCCGGAAAGACATCGAAGCATTCTTGCAGACCAAAGCATTCCTCGATCTGACGGTGAAAGTGCGCGACAATTGGCGCGACGATGAGCAAGCCCTAGAGCGGTTTGGATACATGGGATAATCCCTCCTCACACATTGACTACATTATTTCGTAATCTTGCGGCTTGGTTTTTGCTATTTGGTTTTTAATGTTTCAAACTTTTTATGAAAGATTATCAACGTTTTGGAAACCAAATGCGTCCTGTATGTTTTAGGAGTCTGCATTGCAACCCAAATCTTTTTTTAACGTCAAACGTTTCTTACTTCTGATATTAAGCTGATTGCCTGTCAGGCAGTTAAAAAAATATTCAATCTATGCGCCAGTTAAAAATCGCCCACAAGATTACGAACCGCGAGAGCCAGGCGCTTGACAAGTACCTCAACGAGATAAGCAAACTTTCGATGCTTACTCCGGATGAAGAGGTAAAACTAGCGCAACGTATCCGCGAAGGTGATCAGGATGCACTGGATCAAATGACCAGGGGCAACCTCCGTTTCGTCGTCTCTGTGGCAAAACAGTACCAGAATCAGGGTCTGAGCCTGTCTGACCTCATCAATGAGGGCAATGTCGGTCTCATCAAGGCCGCGCGCCGTTTCGATGAGACAAAGGGGTTCAAGTTCATCTCCTATGCTGTTTGGTGGATTCGGCAGAGCATCTTGCAGGCCATTGTGGAGAACAGCCGTATTGTGCGGATGCCGCTCAACAAAGTAGGGTCGTACAATAAGGTGAATGAAGCCTATATCGCCTTTGTGCAGGAATTTGAACGCGAGCCTTCCGACGAGGAACTCGGCGAACTGCTCGGCATGAGCGAGCGTGAAATTCAGCAACTCATTCACAGTGGCTCGCGTCACGTATCGCTTGACGCGCCCCTGCCCGGCACGGAAGAAGGCGACGCGACCATGCTCGACGTCATGGTGCCAGAGAACAGCGACGATCCAGATTTTGAACTCATGGCCGAATCGCTCCGCGAAGAGGTGGCTCAAGGGCTTTTTTCCCTTTCGCCCCGTGAAACGGAGATTATCGGCGCCTACTACGGTCTTAATGGCCGCACGGCCCTTACGCTCGACGAGATTTCAGAACTTTACGGCCTCACCCGTGAGCGGGTGCGCCAGATCAAAGAGCGCGGTATTCGCCGTCTCCGCAAGATCCACAGCGAGAATTTGAAATCGTATTTAGGTTGAGGAGTTATTTTTACCCGCCGTAGCCAAAGCGAAGGTGGGAGTCATTTATCGTCATTAATCGTCATTGGTCATAAAGACAATTTCTGGAAGCCCGCGCTGAAGTAAATCTTTGGTGCGGGCTTTCTATTTTTGCGCCCCCAATACCACCCCTCCTTCGCTTTGGCTTCGGCGGGTAAAAAATCCACACATAAACACATTAACAAGATACATCCATGCGCTACTTGCTTTTTGCCCTTTGCGGCTTCCTCATTTTTTCCTGCGAAAAAGGTCTAACCGACGAACAACAACTTCAGGCCGACATCGAAAAAATCGAAAATTACCTGGCAGACCACAACCTGACGGCCCAATCCACGGCCTCTGGATTGCACTATATTATTACGACGGAGGGTACTGGCGGCCATCCCGCTAGTAACAGCACGGTCACCGTCAATTACATTGGCAAACTGTTGAAAAACGAAAAGGTATTTGACCAAACCACGGGAACACCCAACACTTTTCCACTCGCCAACCTGATTGTAGGCTGGCAAGAAGGCATTCCGCTTTTGAAAAAAGGAGGTAAGGGCACATTCTTTATCCCTTCTGCATTGGGCTATGGCCCAAGCGGCTCAGGCGACATTCCGGCCAATGCCCCGCTTATTTTTGAGATTGAACTGGTGAATTTTTAAAAACAAGTGTACAAAGGCCCAAAAACGAAGTGCCGGAGCGATGTCAATCACCCCGGCACTTTCGTATGTGCTTGTTACTTGTTACTTACTACTTGTTACTGTTTAACCAGTTTCAGCACTTGCAAGTCTTTGCCCCCGTTCGTAGCAATTTTGGCAAAATAAAGGCCTGAAGGAAGGCTTACCCCTTCAAAACGAGCCTCGTACACGCCTGCGTCCATAGCTTGGTTTACAAGTGTTTGCACCAATTTGCCCGTACGGTCGTACACTGAAATGTTCACGTCTGTAGCTGTTTCCAACTCGTAACGGATCGTAGTAGCCGAAGCAAATGGGTTCGGGTAATTCGTGGCCATTACCGCCGATTGGCTCTTGTTCACGCTCCTTGCATTAAAGCCTGAGAAGCCTCCAAGGAAAGCATCCGGGTTTGCAGCTGCATCCGCAACTGTGCCGCCGCAATCGCTATCGCCAGCGTGTGGGAGCGCCACATAAGGGAACGAAGACCTGAACGGAACATCGTTGCTTTCTACGCCCGTTGAGTAACTCAACACATTCACAAGCTTTTGAGTCACGGGGCTACCTCCGGTATAGTCGTCGTACCAAAGGCCGATGGCGGCCAGTACCACTCCTCCAACTGCTTGCAATTCAATGCGCGTCACATCATCTTCCAAACGGCGGCCATTCGGGAAACCGTCCATGTTTGGGATGAATTGAATATTCGTGTTCGTGTTGTAAGGTGCTTGGGTAAGGCCCAAAACAGCTGCACTCACGAGGCCCAAGGAGCTAAAATTCGGGTCGTTGCGCGGTGTTGCCGGTACGGCCATATTGAGCCGCAGCATATCACCACCATTAGGCAAAAAGTTGTTGATGAATGGTTTGCCAGCGGCGAGTGGGTTGCCGTTTTTGCCTGTAGCCAATTGGTATGGGCGAACGTTCGGAACGCCCGTGTGGAAAATAGGCCAAAGGTCAACCGAACGCGGCTTGCCTGCGCCAGGGAGCAAGAGGGTGCCAAAAATGGCATCATCCAAAGCGGTACCTGCCACGGCAGCCGTACCTTTCAAGCCATAAAGCCCATCTTTACCATTTCCAAAGTCAAAAGCGCCCAAGGAATTACGCTGAATCCTCAACTTGGAAAACCCAGGCACCGCGCCACCAAACAATGCGTCATCCATATAAAGCGCCAGTTCGGGATTGTAGAAAAATGGGTCGAGCGTTTGGTCGGCCAGTTCCTGGTAAGGTGTGAGGCTGTTCCAGTAGTCTTTCATGCCGATAGGGATCACTACTTCGTTGGTCAAAGGCATGCCAAGGCGGCTTATTTGTACCCAAGGACCGTTGTAGGATTCGCTTTTGCCCGTCAGCGTACGCACTGCCTTGCGGCTTGCGCTTGCCCATACACCGATGGTGTAATTGGGATCAAGAATATTCACAGGAGCACGTGAGGCACCTTTTTTCAGCAGCGTATTAATCGGCACCTGAATACAAATAGCGCTTACGTTTTTGCAGGCGAGACCGTCGCGGGCATTGCTGCCTTGGCGGGGCAAATCGCCCAGGTCAAAAGCACCTCCCAGGTCCACGAAAAAGGGATCATCTGCGGGGCCTACATAAATCTGTTCGCCTGTGGTAGCGTAGCGAGTCGCCTGGCTTACCAGTGCCTGGTAGGATTTTCCCAGACCCAGCGGCGAGTCAATGCTCCGCTGACCGATGTTGGTTGGTGGCACCGGGATTTTCTGCAAAATAGTCGTCCAGGATTGACCCCCATTGTCAGAACGCGTGAGGGTGTACCACATCTTAAGGTTCTGTTTGCCAAGGCGGATATTGAAAAACGTGGTGGGATCTTCATCCTGGCGCTCGAATTCAAAACGATAGATGATTTCGTCTCCGGGTTTTGATGCGTTATTGTCCACATGGATTTCGTAGCGGATGTTGGAACCGAAAGAGTAGTAATTCGGGCCGCCCTGTGGGAGTTGAAGCGGCACATAAGTAGCGATCAAGGTGATGGTATTGGGGCGGTCGGGGCTGCGGAAGGCGTACACGTCCACGTTGTCGGCGAGTGGGTCGTCGGCGATGAGCGGGGCCTCGCGGTGGCTCGAAGCGAGCGCGGCGGTCAGCGACACGAGCATGAAAAGTGCCGCCAGACTATTTTTGAATATGGATGTCATCTTGTTGAATTTTAATGGTTTGAAATTACTCGGTTTCCTTACCGCTCCAAGGCGCGGCCAGATAAGGGAAAGAAGGCTGGAAAGCCTTGTCGTTCTTTTCTACACCCGTCTGATACGTTAGCACGTCAAGCAGATCCTGCGTCACAGGATTAGTACCCCCGAAATCGTCGTACCAAAGACCGATGGCGGCGAGTGCCACACCAGAAACGGCTTGCAATTCAATGCGCGTCACATCGTCTTCCAGGCGGCGGCCATTGGGGAAGCCATCCATATTCGGGATAAACTGAAGGTTGGCGTTGCCGGCATAAGTCGGGTTCGTAAGACCCAAAACGGCTGCGCTGATGATGCCCATTGGGCTGAAATTCGGATCGTTGCGGGGTGTTACAGGCGTAGCCATGTTCAGGCGCAACATATCGCCACCGTTGGGCAGGAAGTTGTTGATGAACGGTTTGCCTGCTGCCAATGGGTTGCCGTTTTTGCCTGTAGCCAATTGGTAAGGCGGGAAATTCGGAACACCCGTGTGGAATATGGGCCAAAGGTCAACCGAGCGCGGCTTGCCGGGTCCTGGCAGCAACAGTGTGCCGAAGACAG
>JACMMM010000184.1 GCA_014379065.1 Saprospiraceae bacterium | reverse complement strand
GTGGAAGACTGCTCCAGAACAGACAGAAAACGTCCAGAATTGGGAAGCTTGGTGCATGACCCTGACCCGCAACCGCTCGCTCGACAAAACCCGAAGCCAATCCCTCCGCCGAACCGCACCACTCGAAGGAGTAGCCGAAAGAAAAAGTGACACGATCAGCCCCGCCCAAGCCACAGAAAGAAACGATTTGATAGGCCGTGTAAAGCAAATGATGCAACAACTCCCTGAAAAACAACGACTTGTGATGCACTTGCGCGACATCGAAGAATTTACTTACGAAGAAATCGCCGAATCGCTCAGCATCAGCCTCGACCAAGTGAAAGTCAACCTACACCGCGCCCGAAAAACCATTCGGGAAAAAATGATCAATGATTAGGGGACGTTGGACTTTGGACATTGGATGTTGGACATTGGACTTGAGACTCCAATACTCCAGCGCTCGAAATCAGAAAGTCCGACATCCAACGGTCAATAGTCAATAGTCAATAGTCAATAGTCCTCTACAATGAAATACGAAGAAATCCACGAAATGCTCGACCGATATTGGGAAGGCGAGACCACGCTCGAAGAAGAGCGCAGGATAAAAACCTACTTTAATTCGGGGGGAATAGACGAACGGCTGCGACCGATTGCGCCTTTGTTCCAGGCTCTGCGCGAAGAACAAACCGTACAACTGGCCACCAAAGCCAAGGCAGTGTCGCTGCGCCCACAGATGTACCAATGGGCAGTGGCTGCCTCCTTAGCCTTACTGCTCGCTGCGGGTTGGTGTATGTTCCGAGGAGAAAATGCAAGGGCGCCGATAGCCAATGAAACCCCAACCGAATTGCCAAAAACGATTGAATCACCGATTGTTGAAACGCCTCAAAAGTCATTGGCTGTGGCAGAAAAAACAATCCCAAAACCCATTTTACCCCCGAAAAAAAGTCCACACAAACGGGATAAACCTAAACCAACCATTGACCCCGAAACCGCCCAAGCCATGGCCGAAATAAAAGCCGCGCTTGCCCTGGTATCTTCAAAACTTGACAAAGGCCGCACCCAAGCCGTAAAAGGCGCAAGCTACCTCGATGCCATGGAAAAGGTGCCCAGAAGAAAAGCCGGTTAAGACGTTGGATTTCTGGACATTAGACATTGGACTTTAAACTCCAAGGTCCAACATCCAATGTCCAACGTCCATTATCCAATGTCCACAATAATTCAATCAGTCACTCAAATTTTTCAAGCTATGAAACAACTGTTTTTTTCGCTGCTCTTCCTTTTGGCAGGAGCCTTCTCTGCCACCGCGCAGAACGACGCTATCACGCGCTTTTTTGAACAATACGCTGAAGACGAGCGCTTTACCGTGGTGTATATTGCACCAAAACTCTTCCAACTCGCAGCCAAAATCGAAACCGACGACGAGGACTGGAACAACATCCGAGAAGTGGTAAAAGACCTGGGTGGGTTGCGCGTACTGGTGGCCGACAGCATCTCCGACGGTGTTGCGCTCTACAAATCTGCCCTGTCCAAAGTGCCTGCCAATGAGTATTCTGAACTGCTCACAGTGCGTGACAAAGACGAGCATGTGCGCATCTGGACAAAAGACTCTGGCAACATCATCGAAGAATTGCTTTTGCTTGTAGGCAAACCCGATGAGTTTGTTTTGCTGAGTTTTACCGGCAAAATTGACCTTGACAAAATCTCCTCACTTTCCAAAGTCCTCGACGTGAAAGGGGCCGATCAACTGGAAAAGATCAAGTCCACCAAACACTGATTATCCCTATGAAAGCAATCCAGTTTTTTATCGCTTTTTTCCTGACGGCTCAAGCCTTGCAAGCGCAAGATCACGGCCTCTATTGGAAATACAAAGACTACGATGGCGCCATCGCCGTGAGTGTGCCACGCTGGGCAACTTTTGTCGGATCGGCATTTATAGGTGAAAAAGCAGATCGGCAGTTGGTACGCAAAATCCGCAGAGTCAGGGTGCTGTTTTTTGAGGATCAAACCCCATTCAGCCAGCGTGACTTGAAGAAGTTTGTCCGCAAGTCCAAACGCCGCGGCCTCGACGAATTGGTAACCGTCCGCTCAGGTAAAACGCATGTGCGGATTTTAGCCAAATCGCACCAGAGTACGATCAAAAAAGTCGTGGTGCTGTTCAGTTCGCCCGAAGGGGCGGGGCTTGTGACCGTAAAAGGCAAGTTTCAACTCGACGAAATCAACCGTGCCATCGAAAAATCCAGCAAAGAGGGCAAAAAGAAAGACGGGGATATTTCGATTCCTAAATTGCCCAATATACCGGTCATTCGTGCCTGACGACTAGTTAAAGAACCAAAAAAGCCCTGAGCGTGTATGCGTCTCAGGGCTTTTTTTTCGCCATGTTTCCAGTTACTTCCGGACAATCGTCGTATCCCGATCATACACCAGTGGCGCAAAAATACCGATCGGATTGGCCGAGCCATGCACATTGCTCTTGATGGGCGAGGGCTGAGCGAATGGGTTGAGGTTGCCAATGACGGCCAGCTGCACGCTCTCTACAAAATCGTAATATTCTCGTGTGACGTGGAAAATGGTATTGAATACCGTGTCGCCTTCCGCCAATTCGTAGCCCGTTCCAAAGGCAATAAGTGCAGTCTGTGAAAAACGGTCCGTCACCAGAAAATCCTGATCTGGAAAGCTGTCTAAAGAACTGTAGTTCAATAATCTGCGATAAAAATTTTCTTGATTTTGGTTGTCGGTTATATAGGTAAGCATTCGGCCCAATGTGTCAATATCTGGGCTGAACTCTACGACTACGCTGTCAATCGGCACAAGCGGCATCATACTGGTGGCGCCTGTAATCTCGCCGCCATCGGCAAGACGGATGTTGAGCACAAACTCGGTGCCAGGCGTACTGGGCACCAGGTTTTGGCCTACATAATTGAAGATTTTGACTGGGCTTAAATCTGCTGTGAGTTGATTTTTCAAGGTATCCGTTTGCCCATTGTAAGTGACGGTGACCATTGCCCCATCGAGCAAGGTATTTTCTAGAAAGGTAGAGTCGAGGCCCAATTTGTCAAAGAAGGCATAACTCCGTGATAAGAGCAGGCGGAACGGTTTGCCCGGTTCAAGGTAGCATTCCACGACTGGCTGGCGATCATATTCCGGGAGATCAATTTCCACGTCTTTGGTGAGGTTGCAGGCCATTAAAAAAAGGACAGCCGCAACAGGGAGGAGGTTCTTAAAATTCATTTCTTATTATTTTTAAGCAGCCACTAATTACACTAATTTACACGAATACGGCATCCAATTAGTGCAAATTAGTGTAATTAGTGGCATAATTGTTTAAAACTTAAAGTTCCAGGTCAAACTTGGCAGTATCGGGAAAAGCGACACCTGCTTGGCTTTGATTTCGACCGGTATTTCGCCGAAGGCCGTTTTTTCGGTTTCCACAGCGATGGTGATGAAATAGGGGTTGCGGCGGTCGGTCGCGTTGTACACGCTGAGCGTCAGGTCGTTTTCAAAGCGATTTCTCTTTTTCCATTTATATACTATGCCGAGGTCGGAACGGGTGTAGGCAGGATATCGGAAAGTGTTGCGTGGCCCATAATAGGGTACCGTAGTTAGGAACGGTGCGCCAGGAACGTCTTGAAAAGTAAACCGGCCACTGGGAAGCCAGCTGACATAACCTGAAGAATAAACCCAGGTGGCAGTGATTTGCAAGGATTTGTCTTTGCCTTTTTTCTTCCATTTATGAACATCCCAGAGCGCCACCACACTCACATTGTGTCGCGTGTCGTGCCGCGGCGAAAACCAAGCGCCATTGTCTATTTCTGGAAAATCGCCGCGCTTTACCCATGCGAGGGTGTAGCCGATCCAACCTGTGAGCCTACCCTCCTTTTTTTCTATTTCTAATTCGAGGGGACTGTAAGCATACCCACGCCCGATGGAAAGTTCTTTTTCGAGTTCGTTGTTGCCAAAAAGTTCGGCGCCGTCTTTGAAATCAACTGAATTTTGAAGCCATTTGTACCAAGCTTCCCAAGTGACAAGTATTTGATCGCCCAAAAGATACGAGGCACCGATGGCGACTTGGTCACTAATTTCCGGTTTCACGCCTTCGGTGCTCGGATACCAAATATCGGTCGGCAATGAAAGGCCGCTGCTGGCGAGCAAGTGAACATATTGGTTCATGCGGGCGTACGAGGCTTTGAGCGAGAGACGGTTGTTGACCTCGTAATTGGTGGCCACACGCGGCTCTATATTGGCGTAAAAAGCCGGGTTGTTTTGCCACATGGAAAGGCGCAAACCGTAGTTTATTTTCAAACGGTCGATGGCCCATTCATCTGCGATGTAGGCACCGTATTCCATGCCATTATAGTCGCGCCCTGCCTCAAAACGCACTCGGCCATCGTCGCTACCCGCTTTGAGGCGGGCAGTAATGAAATCGTGGTAGGTAATGTTGCCACCAAAGCGCACCGTGTGTTTGTTATTGGGCTGCCAATAAAAATCTACTTTGGTGTTGGCATCTTTCACGTTGCTGCTGAGGCTGAACGAAAAACCCTGCAACTGGTTTTCGATTTTGTAGCGGTAATCTGAATACGTAAACGTGGTGTTCGAGAATAGTTTTGGGCCAAAAACGTGGTTCCAACGCGCCGAACCCGTGGCATTCCCCCAATCAAAACGAAAGTCGAAAGTGGGGTCTTTATAGAGGAAAACATCGCGCCCAAAATAACCGCTCAGGTAGAGGCGGTCTTTTGGCGAAAGTGTGAAATTGACCTTCGTATTGAGGTCGTAGAAGTAGTAACGCGGTATTTTGTTGTAATCCGGTTTGCCCTCGTTTGCCCGGTTGACTTGCTCTGTTATGATATCGGCATAGGTGCGGCGGCCACTGACAATAAACGAAGATTTGTCTTTCTGGATCGGCCCTTCCAGTGTCAATCGGCTGGAAATAAGGCCAATACCGCCCGTTCCGCTCAGTTTTTTGCTGTTTCCTTCCTTCATGCGCACGTCAATCACGGACGACAAACGCCCGCCGTATTGTGCCGGAAAACCGCCTTTGTACACCTTCAAATCCTTCACCGCATCGGAGTTGAAGGTGCTAAAAAATCCGAACAAGTGGTTGGCGTTGTATACCACTGCCTCATCGAGCACGATAAGGTTTTGATCATTGTTGCCACCGCGCACAAAAAGCCCCGTAGTGCCTTCTGAACCGGGTGTGATGCCGGGCTTTAGTTGTAAGATTTTGATGATGTCGGTCTCTCCAAAAAGCGCCGGCAATGCTTTCACTTCTCGCGTCGAAATGGTGGAGACAGACATCTCGGTGCTTTTGCGTTTTTCGTCCAAACCGTTGGCTTCAATCACCACTTCCTCCAGCAAGGAGCCTACCGGAACGAGTTCGATATCCAATTTGATGCTGCCGCGCGGCAGCACTTTCAGCGTCTGGGTCTGGTAGCCTATATAGGCAAAACGCAGCAGCACCGAATCTTTCCCTTCGGGGATGGAGAGGGAGTAGAAACCATATTCATTGCTTGCATTTCCCTTGCCCAGGCCAGGGGCTTGCACGGTAGCGCCGATGAGCGATTCGCCGTTTTGGCGGTCGCGCAACGATCCGCTCACCGTGGCGTTTTGCGTTGAACCGAGGATTGGGAAAAGTAAAAGTCCTGCCGTCGTCCACAATGCCGTTAAAACTACAGTGCGTGATAAGACTATGGCAGGTGAAAAAAAGGAGAGCAGGGCGGAGTAGTTCATACGATAGATGTTTGGATGGCCTCAAAAACAGGTGCTTTGAAATATTGTTCTGCAAAAGACAGCATCGCGGCCACCTTTTGGAATATCATTCGACAAAGCGGTGTTCTGCCTCGCTATTTTGGCGGAAATGCACGACGACTTAAGTCTGTATTTTTAGGTTTTATTTTGTGGGGAGCATAACGAGAAGGTCGAAACCAAATTTTCCTAAGGTAGGCTGATTTCAACCAATGGTAGGAAAGTTTCAACGAGCGAAGAATCTAGTGGCAATCCCAATGCTGTCGAATCTATGTCAAAAAACATTTTCAAAAAATATTTACCACACAATTTGTTTGTTAAACACAACTTGTTTATTTTTGTGCCGTCTTTTGTAGGAACACAAGTGTAACAAAGTAAATGAGTTATGCCACAACTTGAAGTTTTTGAAAGCAAAAAAGGCACGAAAGTCGTAGCCGCCTCCAACCTTCATTCCACCCTCAAACTCCCCGTGCGGCAGTACGGCGGACAAATTCGCCGTTGGATGCGCGACGTGTACGAGTTCGCCGACGGCATCCGTCGCCCACAGCCTTACCGTGATTTTGCCAAGCGCCCACGCCCCGGTGAGCCGCTTGAAGATTTTTACCTCACGCTTGAACTTGCCAAGCTCATCGCCTTGCGCACCAATAGCAAGGACAAATTAAAATACGCACGCCTGCTGGACGTGTTCGCCCATAATGGGCAGATGAACCTTTTTGTGTAGCGCGAAATTCATTTCGACATGATTTTTATCCATTATGCGAAATAAATTTCGCGCTACACACTTTGTGCATTTTTGCGCCGACGCAACATCATTGCGCCCAAAATCAGTTCACCAAACACTTAGGCCAATGCGCAAAGCACAATTCTTCCTCTATTTACCCGCCATATTTTTGACAATATCGGGGCTGCTTTCCACCCATAAGCTATCTGCCAACGACCACTTTACCCGCCCTTCTTTAAACCAAGGCAGGGTTTCTCCCACCATTTCTGAAGTCACCGTGTACCGCTCCGGCGCCAAAATCAGCAGTGTTGCGACGGTGAAAATCCCTGCCGGGAAATCGGAGGTCATTTTTGAAAACCTCTCCCCCTATTTCAATCCTAACAGCTTGCAGGTCAAAATCAAAGGCAGCGCAACGCTCGTTGCCGCTACATTCCAGCTCAAAACCCCCAGCCCTGCACCTGAAAATCCCCGTGCACCCATCCTGCGCGATTCGTTGATTTTATTGGGGGATGAGTTTACCCGGATTCGCGATGAACGCGAAGTGCTAGCGCAAGAACAGGCAGTTGTCGAACGCAAAATGGATCAAATCGGCACAACCACCGATGGGCCTAATAGTGCCCGTACCCTCACTGTAGCCGAACTGCGCGAGCTCTCCAGCTTCTATCGCCAACGCCTTATGGAAATAAAAGAACGCTTGTTGGCACTTGTCGTCAAAGAGCGTAAGTTGAACGAACTGTACCAAAAAACGCAACAGGAGCTACAAAAAATACAACCCAATACGGGCAATAGTACTGGAGAAATATCCCTCAAAG
>JACMMM010000183.1 GCA_014379065.1 Saprospiraceae bacterium | reverse complement strand
TCACGGCAAACTTTGCCGGGCTTGCGCAGCAAAATTTTCCCAGAATTGCAGCCTACGAAAATGCCATTGCGATGGTTTGGACACAGACTGTAAACGGGAATGCCCAACTCGCCGCTCAATTTACGAACAATATCTCCAGTGGTTTCCCGACCGGGTATGACGTACTCGTCGCCAACAACGTAATGAACGCCGACGTAGCATTTTCTTCCGATGGTAAGGTGTATGTAGTGTGGGAGGACATGAACAGCGGTACCGTCAAGTATAAAACTGGCACTTACACCGTTTCGGGGACAGATACTCCGTCAAACCAAGAAGAATCCGTGCAGGTTTTTCCCAATCCGGCATCGCCTTCGGATTTGTATCTCCAATTTGAAGCCCCTGACGATGGCGCAGTAGCCTATACAATTTTTGATGCCCAAGGCAAGCAACTAATATCAGGGCAAAGGCATATGGTTGAGGGCCTCGTAGCGGTGGACGTTTCTAATTTGACTAGCGGAGTTTATTTTATCAGGATAAACCACCATAATCAGGATATAGTAAGATCGGTAGTGATAGAATAATATTGAACACGGAAGGCACGGCTATAATCGTGCCTTCCGTGTTCAATATCACCGAACCAAGGTCACATTCCCTTTCAAAAGTTCGATAAATCCATCTACATATTCTGCCTCCAAGAGCCAAACAAACACCGCAGGATCACAAGCTTGGCCCCGGAAGGTACCGTCCCAGCCTCTGGAAGTATCGTTGACAGAGAAATCATAATCCTCATAAATCATTTCTCCCCAACGATCAAAAATCTTGAATGTCAATACCTTGCGCACTTGCAAGCTTTTACCGTGCACCACTAAAAGGTCGTTTTCAAAATCCCCATTGGGGGTAAAACCAGTGGGGACATACACCCCGCGTGGCTTTTCAACCGTCACCCTTATTTCATCTTCACCTATGCAGCCATTTTCGTCGGTAACCTTGACGCGGAAGGTATTTGTAAAACCGGGTTTTATCCAAATCTCCTCACACTCTGGAAGACTTGCACAAGTAAAACTATCCACCAACGCGCTTTCCCATTCAAAATGGGTCATACCTACAGCATTGTTCACCGTGGGCGACAGCAAAAGACTGTCACCCAGTACTAAGGTAGTGTCAACGCCCACCGATACTTGCACTGGCACTGGTTGGTTAAGTACGGTTGTCGTGCTGAAAACGCAGCCATTTACATCACGTACCTGCAGATTGTAAGTACCCGCTGTCAAGGCAAGGAATGCACTGCCGCCGCCGAATGGGCCGCCATTAATGCTATAACGATAGGGGGTGACTCCGCCGGAAACAAATACTCGAATCCGACCATCATGGCTTCCAAAGCATTCAGGTTCAGTTGTTTCGATGGTAGCCACCAGAGCACCAGGCTGCGACACATTCACGGAATTGGCAATTATACACCCATTTTGATCCGTGACCTGTAACGCATAGCTGCCAGGGCCGAGATCTTTGATCTCCGAAGTAGTTGCACCATTGTCCCATTGGAAGTTATAGGCACTAGTGCCCCCAGTCACGGTAGCTGTAACGATGGCATTGCTATCGGTCGAGCAGATGAGCGGCTGGATTTGGAACGCAAGCCCGAGCGGTTCGGGTTGTTGCACACTTGCAACAGCGGAAGCAGTACAACCCTTAGAATCAGTAGCCGTAACCCTGTAATTACCCATTGGAAGACTGTCATTCAATGGGGTTGAATCATTGTTGTTCCATTGGTAATTGACCGCACCCACTGCGTTTTGCACTCCTGACACGGATACAGCGCCATCCGCAAACCCAAAGCAGGACACGTCTTCAACGGCCAATTGAAGGATTACAGGTAGTGGAGCCACCACATCAAAATCATGGATTTTCATGCAGCCTTGATCATCGGTCACCGTCAGGGTATAATTCCCTGCTGTGAAACCTGCCACAACGGTTAAATTGGGTGCGCCAGGCAAACTCCATTGATAGTTGTATTGTGTCGAATCGCCCATACCCAAACCACCTTCAATGAGTACTACAGCCACCACTCCATTGGAATAACCTGAACAAGTCGGTAGCGAATAGGCCGTTAAAACGTGTATGCTATCCAGCTGCTGAATGGCAACAATCTGGGTGCCGGTACAGCCTTTTGAGTCGGTTGCCGTAACGGTATAAAGTCCCGTAGCCAAGTTGGAAGCGCCGCCACCTACTTGACCGTTGCTCCAAATAAAGGTGAATGGCGCGCCATTGCTTCCACTGGCTGAAACCGAAGCCTCACCATCACTCTCTCCCCAACAAGCGAACCGGGTTTGGGTCGCGGTCACCGACACTCCAGTAAGAGGCTGCGCAATCATAGCCGAGGCGGTTGCCGTACATTGATTGGCGTCTGTGACCGTTACGAAAAAGGTCCCCGCCGCCAAGTTTGCAATAGTTTGAGTCGAGCCCGCCGCGCCCCAACTATAAGTGTACGGTACGACCCCTCCTGTAGGCGTCGCAGTCGCCGTACCGTCTCCGTAGCTCAAGCAAGAAGCATTGGTATGCGTGGTGCTCACCGTGAGTTGGGGCGGTTGCGTCACGCTGGTTGAGGTTGTTATATTGCAACCATTTGCATCGGTAACGGTAACGGTGTAATTCCCTATAGACAAATTTTGAGCCGTAGCGGTATTCTGTGCATTTGGGTCATTCCACAAATAATTGAGCGGTGCTGTGCCCCCTTGGGCTTGAACAGCGATGGAGCCATTGGCCCCTCCAAAGCACAGAACATTTTGAGGTACAATACTTACAATCGCAATGGTTTGCGGACAATCCAGCGTAACGGTGTAATTTTTTATACAGCCCGCTGCATCGGTAAGCGTCAAAAAATATTGGCCACAAGGAAGGTTTTGAAGGTCAGCGGAAGTGCTGCCATTGCTCCAAAGATATTGGTAAGGTGCCCTGCCACCTGATATTTGTGTGTCAATCGAACCATCTTGAAGGCCAGCGCAGGATGGAGAAAGGCTATTCAATTGGGCATCAATCGGCACGGCCCCAGCAATGGCTACTTGGCTTACTTCCGTACAACCATTGCCATCCGTCACCGTTACTTGATAGCTTCCGGGGCAAAGATTCATGGCCGTTTGAGCACCGGCGGGAATGGAATTGTCTTGCCAATCAAATTGGTAGCCCCCTACCCCACCCGAAGGGCTTACGGTGGCCTGACCAAGACAGTCTCCTGCACATTTTTCCGCTGAGAGATTTGTAAAATTGACCAACAAATCAGGCGGCGAAGTCACCGTTACCGAGGTTTGCGCGGTACATCCATTCCGATCTGTCACAGTTACATTGTAAATTCCGGCAGTAAGGGCTAGTGCTTTTTGCACCGTTTGACCAGTCGGGTCGTCCCATAAGTAGGTATAAATCGGGGATCCCCCGGCGGCAAAAACGGTAGCTGTTCCATTATTCGTCGCAAAGCAGCTTGCAGGCTCGGACTGGACGCTGCTGATCAAAAAAGGACTTGGTTCAAGTACTTCTACAAAAGTTGTGGCGGAGCACAGGTTTGCGTCCGTTACGGTCACAAAGTGAAAGTCCGCGTCAAGATTGCTCGCAGTTGCGGTGGTTGCACCATTGTCCCAGAGATACTGATAGGGTGCGGTGCCCCCCATGACAACTATGTTTGCGCTGCCGTCAGAAAGGCCGGAGCAGGAGACGGAATCTTGCATCAGCTGCAAATCGTACGGCAAAGGTTCGGTCAGGATAACGGTGGCAGTGCTCGTACAACCGTTGGCATCCGTGGCCGTTACAGCATAGCAGCCCGCAAAAAAATTCGTTTGGGAGGCACCGCCAAAGGTTGGACCTCCCAGACAGTCGCGCCAGGCAAATGCGATACTTCCTGTGCCACCCGTAGCTGAAGCCATTAGCGTACCCGAATCGCTGCCATTGCACAAAACGTTTGTACCTGAAGCCATTAACGCGATGGGGAGCGGCTCGTTGATGGTAAAATTCACGGTGTCACTACACCCAATCGCATCAAGGACGATGACGAAGTGATTTCCCGCAGATAGAATGTTGATCAAATCACCATTGGGGAAGGGGACGGGGTTGTTATCCAAAAAGAATTGAACCGGCGAGACTGCATTGGAAACAGAAAGGATAACCGAACCAGAGGTATCTCCAGCGCAGGGTACGTCGGAAGTAGTAAAAACATTCGCAAATAGGGTGCAAGGCGGGAATACATCGCTCGCATTGACCACTGCCGGGGGACAGGAACTTGGGCTGATACAACGGACTGAGATATTCAGGGTCTGTCCCTGCGTCAGTCCTGAGACAATATGAGAAAGCAGGCCATTGTTGGGCGTCTGCCATGGCCCACCGTCCACACTGACCTCATAACCGAGAGCGCCCTGTATTGCGCCCCAAACCCAGGTCATGCTGCCGATCCCAAGTTGAGAAACCATCAAACCGGTTGGGGCAGGAAAAAGTGTGGCAACGTTTACGATCGCCGTGTCATTATGGACACAATTGTGGCTGTCCGTCGCGGTCAGTATATAAATGGTTGTATCGGCTGGGGTTGCAATGGGTGTTGGGCAGTTTGCACAGGAGAGTGATGTGGTGTTTGTCCAATTGTAGGTGACAGAATTTTGGGCATTGAAACCGATGCTCCACCATTTTACGGTGCCAAATTGGGCTGGGGCAAAGCCGTCCGATACTACCAAGCTCCAATCTCCATTGACCTGCGCACCCGACAGCACGTTCCAGTTCCCCTCCGGAATATAGGTGCCGTTGAAGGGTGCGGCCTGACCCACAATAGGCACACTGGCTGAAGGCGAGAAACAAGTGATTTTGTAATTATTGCCTGCCCCGCCATTGCCGGTGGAAAGCGTGAGTTGTTGTCCTCCTGGTGCGCGAAGGAATATATTTAAGTCTCCATCAAAATCCGTCTCAATGTCCATGCACACCGAGGTAATTTGTTGAACCGGAATGGTTAAAAAATTGAACCCCAGGCTATTGACCCCAATCGGTGAGAGGTAGGGATTGCTGGGAGGATGGTTGGCATTTCCGAGGCGATAATCTGGATATGCCTCGAAACGGACTTCCTGAGTGGGCGGTGCGAGTGAGGTAGCGTTATATAAAACAGGGTCGCCAGCACAAACGATGGTATCCGGAAGGGCAGGGAAATTGGTGGCGCAGGTATAGCAATTAGGATGTGTGGGCGGGAGCACTGCGATGCTCACGAGTGTATCCCAACTACAGCCAAATGCGTCGTTGACCGTAAAAGTATAACCCGCCGTACCAGCGTTTTGTGGAGATGCTGAGATGCTGTCCGTTGTCGAGTAAAAAATAGAGGGATGATTGCTCCAATCCCAAGTCAAAAACTGCGGGGTAAAAGTTTCGATGCTGGGGTAAAGCGCGTCCAGAAATTTCAGCGACCAATTAAAAATAAAGCCATTGTCGGCAGGCCAGAGGTCTATTACGCCAATCGTCCATTCGCCATTTAGTGGGCAGCCCACCAAATCACTGATAGGCTCGAACGTACTGTAATCGCCCGGCGGCAGGGTTATTCCTGTCAGAATGGTATTTGCGTACGTAATCCAGGTTGGGTTTGTAGCATTTGGTGTCCAGCAATATTCGTAGCCAAGTCCCGGTATTGGATTGAAATTGTCGTTGTCATTGGGCTCTCCAAGATACACCTCGTTGCCAATATTGCCTGGGTGGTCATGTAGGATAATACTTTGCCCATTAGGACAAGTGAGCCTAATTTCCATATCGCGCATCCAAGAATGTTCGATTGTAACACAAATACTTTCCAGGTCATTGGCATTTGTCAGTATTTGTCCCGGCGAGAATTCGGATACGAAAATGCTTGTTTGATACGTCTCGCCTGTACCATCTGGAAGTGGAAGTGAGTCAGAGCGACTAGCTTCCACGTCAAAGGACGCAGAAATGGTCGTTACTGAAATGGTGGCGCCCGTTACGGTAGAATCCACCGTTGCATTCAGATGCAGCGTATCACCAGCGCAAATTTGCGGCACCACCGTCAGCTCGAAATCCGGCCTATGCGCCACCCGAACCCGCTGACTGATGAAATTGCCGCTGTGACATCCAAGCGTGTCGGTCAGGAGCAGTTGCACATAATACCCCCCTGGCGTATCAAAGCGGTGAGAGGTGGCTGGGCCATAAGCAATACCACCGTCGCCAAAATTCCACTCGAAGGAAGTCGTAAGATCTGATTGGGCGTAAGCGAAGTTATTGTTCGGATAAATACCCACTCCATTAAAAAACACTCGATCCCCAGGGCAAATGTCAATCCAGCCCGTATCTGCAGGCACCATGGCTGGTGTGGTAGAAACCAGATCCGCCAAAACAGTTTGGCAAGCAATGACACAAGAAATCGCTGCAGACCAGCCTGAAGCAGTACCGCTTGCATTGGACTGAAACGTAACGGTGAGGCAGCCGGTTGGATTGTTCGAGGTGGCTTGCACTACAAAGGGCTGTCCCGGCGTATAATCCGATGAACATGAGAGCAATGGCGCCCCCGTAGTCGGCCCGTCATAGAAACAAAGCACATCGCCCGCCCCCAAATTAACCCCTGTAAAACTGAGCCGTATGTGGGTACCGCCTGTGCCATCTGAGCAGATGGTAGCGCTCAGGTTTTGGCTGTTGTCATAATTAAAGATAGGGCCCCCGGTGTCATAGAATGTACCGCTACAATCTGTGATTAATCCATCATCCATAAAATAGTTCTGCGCGGGGAGCAGAAGTGGCAGGAATAAAATGAGCGCGAGGAGTCCTTTCATGTGTATCGGTTTAGGGGACAAAAGAAAGAAAAATTTGGGAATTACTGCCTGTGTAGGCTGCTTTAACAGCCAAAGTTCTTTCTTTTTGTGTGAATAATGTAACTTGTTTGTTAAATTGTGTAACATCCCTAAAAATGGATGCCCACACCTTTGTAGTGTCAAAATGACGTACATTTTGAACTAAATTCACTACATTATGAAAAATATGCTTTTTACAGCCGCTTTTGTGTTTTGCGGCATTATGATAGCACAAAGCCAGGAATTCTCCTTAGGTCCGTCTATTGGGATTAACACTGCCTGGTTACAAGACGCTCCAGGCGAAACCAATGGACTGATTGGCTTGAATGCTGGTCTTACACTGGTGTACAGCACCGAAGAACATTGGGGTATAGGAATGGACCTCAAATATTCGGCAGAAGGTGTTGAGACCGAACTTCGTGGCTCGAAAGCCCAAACACACCTGAATTATGCCCGCATCCCAGTCAAATTTATTTACTTCTTTAATGATTTTGGCAACGACTTCCGCCCAAAAATCTACCTCGGCCCATCTCTGGGTATTTTGACTGGAGGTAAAACCGAGCAGTTTTTAGAGGTCGGCACCAACAAAGTTGACTCCAAAGACTTATACGAAGACATTGATCTGGGATTGACCTTCGGAACTGGTTTCAACTACCGGGTTGCCCCGGGCACATGGCTCAATCTCGACCTGGCTTACGGTCACGGTTTTACGGATATTGCCAAATTCGGCAACAATGTCTATAACAGGAATTTGAGCCTGAACGTGGGGCTCGCTTGGGGGCTCTAAAATACATTTTGATCCGCTCAATAGAAAATTTCAGGAGCGCCACACGGACTTTCCGCGTGGCGTTTCTTGTATTGGCCAAATTTCGCCATCTGACCGAATCTTCCTGCTGCATTACGGTGAAAAATCTACTTTTGCACCGCCTATCCACTTATTGCCATAGCTATTTCATTCTCCTTTCAACGTTACAAACATAACCTAAATAATGGCTAAAAAACGCATCGCAATCAACGGCTTTGGCCGGATCGGTCGCCTTACCTTTCGAAATCTCGTCAAAAACCCCAATGTCGAAGTCGTTGCGATCAACGACCTCACAGACAACCATACCCTCGCCCACCTGCTTAAATACGACACCATGCACGGTCGTTTCGATGGCACCGTAAGTTCTGATGAAGACCACATCATTGTCAACGGTCAGAAAATCGCGGGGCTTGGTGTGAAAAACCCTGCGGAACTTCCCTGGAAAGCAATGAATGTAGATGTGGTGCTCGAATGTACGGGTATATTCCTCGAGAAAGAAAAAGCAGGGCTGCACCTCCAAGCGGGCGCCAAGCGCGTCATCCTGTCTGCCCCGCCCAAGGCCGACGATGTACCAACGTTTGTTATCGGTGCAAATGCCGACAAAATCAATGACACAGATACCATTATCTCCAATGCGAGCTGCACGACCAATTGCCTTGTCCCTATGATCGTGACACTAGATAGGGCCTTTGGCGTAGAGCAGTTCTTTATGAATACCATCCACGCTTACACGGCGGATCAAAACCTCCAAGACGGACCGCATAGAGACCTCCGTCGCGCCCGGGCAGCGGCTCAAAATATTGTGCCCACAAGCACCGGGGCTGCCAAGGCCGTCATAACAGTGCTTCCCCACTTAAAAGGCAAAATCGCTGCACATTCGCTCCGTGTGCCCGTGGCAACGGGATCTATTACAGATTGCGTTTGCGTGATTAAAAAAACGGCCACTGTCGAAGAAATCAATGCCGCCTTCAAAACCGCCTCAGAGACCAATCTTAAAGGCATTATGGAATACAACACCGACGAGATCGTGTCGAGCGACATCGTGCGAAACACCCATTCTGTCATTTTTGATGCGCCACTGACCCAGGTGAGCGGCAATACTTGCCGAATTGTGGGTTGGTACGACAACGAAGCGGGTTATTCGGCTCGTTTGGCCGAATTGTGCGCGATGGTGTGACTTTTCTGTGGATTTGGTTATTTGTGGATTTGGTTATTCGTTGGCTTCGCGCTTGGTATC
>JACMMM010000182.1 GCA_014379065.1 Saprospiraceae bacterium | reverse complement strand
TTTGGCCGGGAGGCGCATACCGACAACAATAACCTGCCGCAAAAAGTACTTACAAACCGCCGAATCTTGCGCGAAACCATGGAGGCTGTCGGCTTCAAAGGAATCCGAACAGAATGGTGGCACTTCTCTTATCAGAGCAAAGATTGGCCGCTTTCTGACTATGTGTGGCCTTGTGATTAATTCATATTGTAGTTGATGCCGATTCTGAAAATGCGCCCTTGTTGCGGATTGTAAATCAGGTCGTCGGGCGTGCCGGTGGCGTCTATGCCGGCGAAGTGGCGATCGAAAGCGTTGATGAAATGAAAATAGACCAGAAAGTGGTTGCTCAGATAGAGCCGCGCCATAAAATCCCAAGTGGTAAACTTTTCAAGTCTGGAGCGGGAAGGCAATTGGTATTGATCCTGAAATACGACGGATTTTCTCAATGTTGAACTCTGGTGATTACTGGATATCACGAGCTCCAGTTTTTTCCCTGCTTTAAAATAATAGCGGAATTGCGTATGCCATTTGGGTTGGTTGCGCACCTCGTTGGTAGAAGGGAGGCCGTAGCCAAACCATTCTCGCCCTCGGGCATACTGGATGAAAAACTCCGCCCGGTTTGCCAACGGAACCTCTTTTTTTGAGTTGATAGTTAGCGGTATAACAAGCGACTTTGAGCGGGCAATTCCCTGAAAACCCCACATTGCAAGCGCTAGATTGGGAGCGTTTTTGAACCCGTAAGATGAATGCTCCACGTTGTTGGGATCCATCAAGAGATAGCCTGGCCGGTAAAGGCGATGCGCTTCTTGCCAGAACAGAATTCCTTCCAAACTTGAGCCGGCACGTGTATTGTACCTGATAGCCGCCTCTGCAGCATAATTTTTTTCTGTTTCAGGGGAGGGGTTGCCGGGATCGAGCCGGAATGGGCCATCAGGATCCACTTTATAACTGTTTGAACTCCCATAAGACGAAGCATGCCGAATGCCGGTGGCCACATTGGCACGGATGGCCCAGCTGCTGTCCAGATGATACAGAACGCCCAAACGAGGTGCAAGCGCGATGCCTTCTTTAACCCTGACACTGGAGGAGCCGCCGCCCACGATGTGTAAGTGTTTGCCGTGCCAGGCAAGTTGTGTGAAGCCAAAAAAGTTGAAATTGCCCTGACTTATATGGTCTACATTGATGGGTTGCATCATATACGGCGAAACAAGCCCATCAATCGCCACTTCAACGGGCATGGTGTAGTTTGTAAAAAGGGGCACACCCACTCCAAAGTTTATTTGCCCGCCAGCATCCATTTGGAGCCTTTTGCGCTTGCCCATCAAAAGGTTCATGCGAGATTCAATCCTTACATCAATCCCAAGCGCGGTGGCAAAACGCTCTTCCGAAGCATACTGGTGATAAATGGGATTTGTCAGTGTATATCGTAGACTGTCAGGCGTAGCAAGCCCACCATGAAGAACGTAATTGGCTGCGCTCAAACGGTCGAAGACATAAGAAGTGGTGCTGTTGTTGTCTACGGTATAGCGTTGGAAAGAAAGGTTGTTGTAGGAGGTTCGGCGTTTTCGCTGACGGTTAAAACCAAGGGAAAAAGTCTCAATTCGCTCTCCTATTCGGTTGGATGGATTGGCGTAAGAAACCGCTAAAGGACTAAGTCCCAAAGAACTATGGTCGAAACGCAACATTCTATGATAGGTAAAGTGCATCCCGCGCCAAGTTAGGTTAATCCCGAACATCCGGCTTTCATGGGGCAATTGCGAGAATCGAGGTAAATTCACATCGCCCCCCGACGAGGAACTGCGGAAATTTTGCCTGCTGAGGTACACCATCGAGTCAAGCCCAAATGGCAGGTATTGTTTGGTGTTGTAAAGGTTTTCGTCGTAAAAAATATCCGTGCGGTCGCGCACCGTGCTGCTGCCGTAAAGGCTGAATCGAAAAATCTTTTTGTCCTTCCCGATTTTGCCCCCAAACATCAAGTCAAGACTGTTGTACCCAAATCGTCCAAACCCCAAATCCGCTTGGGTGTACACAGGTCGCTCACTTTCTTTCAGGATGATGTTCACTACGCCCGCACAAGTTTCGTCGCCATAAATCGCACCAGCAGGGCCGTACAGGATTTCGATCCGCTCCGCTTGACGGATGGGCAATTGCGCCCCAATCGGCATTCCCAAGGCCATCGTAGGTTTGATGGGGATGTCGTTGATGAGTATCTTCATATATTGATTGCCAGAAAGCCCACGCACCATAAAAGTCTCGCCTTCTATTGCACTCCCTATTTGTGACACTTGTATGCCGGGTGCCGCTTTAAGCACGTCTGTCAGCGTTACAAAGCCGTTGCGCAATATGTCCTCGGCGGTGAACACCACGGTAGTAAAAGGCGTCTCATCCACTGCTTCCAAAGAGCGTGTGGCCGAGATTGCCAGAATTTTCTTCTGGGTAAGGTCGCGCGGTAAAATATCGCGCTCTGTGAGCCGCTCTGGGGCGAGCAAAAGCGTGGAGTCGTTTTGAGCAAAAAGCAACGAGGGCAGAAAAGCCAGTAAGAGTAGGATTTTGGACATTGGACGTTCGATGGTTGGGATATTGGGAAATTTAGATATTTTTACCCGCCGTAGCCTGTCCGCCTGCCAAGACTTGACGGGGGCGTAGGAGGGGTGAAATTGGAAGAATAGTGCGAAAAGTAGGGTGTTTGCAGGATTTGAAGGAAAAACAAGGCAAGTAAGCATAAAAACAAAAAACGTTCTTACCTTTGCCCCACAATACTGAACGTTATTCACGAGAGGGAACCAATGGTTCCCTCTTTTTTATCCGCCATAGCCCTTTAGGGCGAAGGCGGGTTTTAACCTGACCACTTTACCCGCCATAGCCTTAGCGAAGGCGGGTTTTGTCTTTACCACATTAAATGGAGCTCACCGAACGAATCGGCCAATTACTACAAGAGAAATACAGCAGCGACGAGATGTTCGCCGACTGCTACACTGTCGAAATCGAACTGAAACCCGGCAACAAACTCTTCATCTATGCAGACAGCGATTCGGGCCTAAGCCTTCTAAAGTGCCAAAAACTCAGCCGCTTCGTAGAACATCAATTGGACGAAAACGGCTGGCTTGGAGAAACCTACGGGATTGAAGTGAGCAGTCCTGGCATTGAACGTCCGCTCAAATTCCCACGGCAATATCTCAAAAACGTGGGCCGGACTTTGGCCGTGAAGTGCACTGACAAAACAGAGCACTTGGCTACGATGAAATCCGCTGACGAGACCCAAATCGTGCTGACCCAGATCGTGGTAGAACGTGACGGCAAAAAGAAAATCAAAAAAGAAGTTGAAACCGCCATACCCTACGAACAAATCGAAAAAGCAGTGGTGAAGTTGCCTTTTTAGGATGTTGAGGGTTTAGGGTTTAGGATGTTTAGCCGCTCTACGCCTAAACCCTAAACAATCTCAACTCTAAACATTCTAAACCCTAAACATTCTAAACAAATCAACAACAATGGTCAATTTAGTAGATGTCTTTTCAGAATTTAAAACGGGCAAAAACATTGATCGGCCCACCATGGTGCGTGTATTGGAAGACGTGTTCCGTACCCTCATCAAAAAGAAATACGGCACCGACGAGAACTTCGACGTGATCGTGAACACCAACACAGGCGACTTGGAAATCTGGCGCGTGCGCGAGGTAGTGCCTGATGGTGAGGTGACCAACGAACTTGCCCAGGTGAGCGAAACCGAGGCCCGAGGCATTGATGAAACCAACTCTATTGGTGATGAGTGCTACGAGCAACTTTCCATCGAAGACTTTGGTCGCCGCGCCATCATGGCTGCCCGCCAAACCCTTGTTTCAAGGGTCATGGAACTTGAAAAAGACGAAATTTACCGCAAATACTCCGAGCGCGTTGGTCAGGTGGTCACGGGCGAGGTGAACCAGATCATGAAAAAAGAAGTGCTGGTGCTCGACGACGACACCGGAAACGAAATCATCCTCCCCCGCACGGAGATGATTCGAGGCGACTACTACCGCAAAGGCGACGTGGTGAAAGGCATCATCAAACGCGTGGAAATGCGCAACAACGTGCCATTCATCATGCTCAGCCGCACCGATTCCGATTTCCTGGCCAAATTGCTGGAGGCCGAGGTGCCTGAAATCGAAGACGGCGTGATCGAGATCAAAAACATCGTGCGCCTGCCCGGCGAACGCGCCAAGATTGCTGTGGAAAGTCACGACGAGCGCATTGACCCCGTGGGTGCCTGCGTCGGTATGAAAGGCAGCCGTATCCACGGCATCGTGCGCGAACTGCGCAACGAGAACATTGACATCGTGAATTACACGACCAATACTGCCCTCTTCATGCAGCGCAGCCTGACCCCGGCAAAAATCACTACCATCGAATTCGACCACGAGGCAAAACGTGCCGCCGTTTATCTCGACGCCGATCAAGTAAGCCTTGCTATTGGCAAAGCCGGTAGCAATATCAAACTCGCCAGCCGCCTCACGGGCTACGAAATAGATGTGTACCGCAACCAGGCCGAATATGAAATTGACGACGTTGATTTGGAAGAATTCAGCGACGCCATCGAGCCTTGGGTCATCGAGACCTTCAAGAACATTGGGTGCGATACCGCCCGCCAGGTACTTGAACTCAGCCCAGAAGAACTGATCCGTCGCACCGACCTTGAAGAAGAAACCGTACGAGACGTAATTCGGATTTTGACGGAAGAGTTCGAAGAGGGGAAATGAGTGATAAGTGTTTAGTGATAAGTGTTGCCGAGCGCGGCACTTACCACTAAACACTCACCACTTATTTTTTCCCCCTCTGCTTGCATTTTTAAACGTACTTTTGCCCCCGCATTCCCAAACTAAACATTTTTAGCCTTCTAAAACATTCACTTTCAGCGGAGAAATAAGCGAAGTCCCGCGGCGCACAAACGTTCAAAATCAACTTTCCCAACCGCAGCGATGGTTTGATTTGTAAGATTCATAACTTACTAATTCATAACTCCTCTCTGCTCCTCTTGTAGGTAAAATCACCGCATGGCGATTAAATTAATTAAGGTAGCAAAAGAATTCAACGTAGGCCTCCACACCATCGTAGAGACCCTTCACGGCAAAGGCTTTCCCAATTTGGAGCAAAAGCCTACTACCGACATCACCGACGAGATGCTCGTGGTGCTCAAAAAAGAGTTCCAAAAAGACCTTGATATCAAGCAGCAGGCCGATCAATTGGCCCGGCCTATGCTCAAAAAAGACTCCATCGGAAGCTCTGAAGGGTCTTCTCATGGCAGCTCTCATTCTACTTCGCATCCCTCTGGGCCGCGTCCTTCTTTTCTTCCGCCCCGCGAACCAATAGCGCCCAAGGCTGAACCTTCCACGGAGCCAAAGAAGGACGAAAGAGAGTTCATACCGCGTGAACGCCCTGCTCCGCTCCGTGTATTGGGTAAGATAGATCTTGACGCGCCGAGAAATGCTCCAGCGCCGCCTGCCGAAAAAGCACCACCACAAGAGGAGCCTAAGCGCGAAGAACCCAAACGCGAAGAACCTAACGTTGAGCTCCCCAAACGTGAAGAGCCTCGTCAAGACGAAGCAAAACGCGAAGAGCCCAAGCGCGAAGCGCCAAAACGAGATATCCTCAGGCGCGATATTCCCGCAGTAGAGACCAAACGCCCGCATGACAGCCCGCCCAAAGAGGTAGTTCCTCCCACGCCAACCTCAGCTCCTGCTGAGGGGGAAGGCAAACAGATCGGCGATGCCAACGAAGGCGATCTGGTCCGCTCTAGCACACCCAATCTTCGCGGTCTTAAAATATTGGGCCGCATCAACCTTGAAAAAGAAAAACCGGTAAGCAGCAGCTCTGATCGCAATCGGGACAATCGCGGCGGCGGCGGAAACCGCGGTGGCGGCGGCGACAATCGTGGCGGTGGCGGTGACAATCGTGGCGGTGGAAATAGAGGCGGCAGTGATAATCGCGGCGGCGGCCAACAACAAGGCAATCGTCCCGGTGGTAATACCAGCGGCGGCAATACTGACCGTAATCGTGACAACCGCCCAGGCGGTCAACAACAAGGTGGCCAACAACAAGGCAATCGCCCCGGTGGCAATACAGGCGGTGGTCGCGACGGTGGCGGTCAGCAGCAACAGGGTCAGGGTCAGGGCGGCCAGCAACAGCAAGGTCAGGGCGGCGGAAGCAACGCCGATCGCCTGCGCCGCAAGCGCAAGACCGTGCCACAGCAGCCTGTCACAGCAGCAAACCTGCAAACCAACATGGCCGCCAACCAAGGCGATAAAAAAGGCCGTGGCCGTACCGACGGAGTCAAAGAAGTTTCCCAAAAAGATATTGAAAACCAAATCCGCCAGACGATGGCCCGTATGGGCGCTGGCGCAAGCCGCAAGCGGCAAAAAGTACGGCGCGACAAGCGCGATGTTCGTCGCGAACGTGCTGAAATAGCCGCCACAGCCCGGATTGAAGGCGAAAAAACATTGCAGGTCACCGAGTTCATATCGGTGTCTGACTTGGCTTCGCTGATGAACATCAAGCCTTCTGATGTTATCAAGGCTTGTATGTCCTTGGGCATTTTCGTGTCTATCAACCAGCGCCTCGACGCCGAAATCATCGAACTCGTTGCCAACGAATTTGGCCACGAAGTCCAGTTCATTTCTGCCGAAGAACAGGTGGAAGTGGAAGAAGAAGAGGTGGATTCTCCCAGCGATCTCAAGCCGCGCCAGCCTATTGTGACCGTCATGGGTCACGTTGACCACGGTAAAACTTCGCTGCTCGACTTTATCCGTTCCGCCAATGTGGCGGAAGGCGAGGCGGGCGGTATCACGCAGCACGTTGGGGCCTACGAAGTGATCGTTCCCGGTCATGAAGATCAGAAAATTACCTTCCTCGACACACCTGGTCACGAAGCCTTTACGGCCATGCGTGCACGGGGCGCGAAAGTGACGGACATTGCCATCATCGTGATCGCTGCCGACGACAGCATCATGCCTCAAACGCGGGAGGCCATAAGCCATGCTCAGGCGGCGGGCGTTCCAATGGTGTTTGCCATCAATAAAATTGATAAAGCGGGCTCCGACCCAGAGCGCATCAAGAACGAACTGGCGCAGATGAATTTCCTCGTGGAAGAATGGGGCGGCAAATATCAAAGCCAAGACATTTCTGCGAAGCAAGGTTTGAACGTAGACAAGCTCCTCGAAAAAGTGCTGCTCGAAGCAGAACTGCTCGAACTCAAAGCCAATCCCGATCGCCGGGCTGTTGGTACGGTGCTTGAAGCGTCGCTCGATAAAGGCCGGGGCTACGTCACCAAAATATTGGTCGAGACAGGCACTTTGCACGACGGAGATCCGATCATCGCAGGGGAGTTTGCAGGCAAGGT